>NZ_JBIUXX010000033.1:0-66467 GCF_044744235.1 Pseudomonas sp. NPDC087346 | reverse complement strand
GTTTCCCCATGTGAGAGTAGGTCATCGTCAAGATTAAATTCCGAAACCCCAATTGCGAAAGCAGTTGGGGTTTTGTTTTGCCTGCGAGAAAGTTCTTACAGCATTCGCGGACGCCGTCTGGCTGTCACAGCCTGCCGACAGTGCTAAGGTTCTGCCCTAGCTTTTGTACTTTTCCAAGGAAGTCTTTATGCCGGACGCCCAGTCCCTCAACGCTGCATTCATGGTGGTTCAGAGCAATAGCCTGGACGAACTGCGCAGCTTGGTGATCAGCATAATGCGGCGTTATACGCTGGCTCCCCTCGAGAATGAAATCGCCCTGGTCCAGAGCAACGGTATCGCTCAATGGCTCAAGCTGGCACTGGCCGAAGACCCTCAGGATGATGACCTCGGTGGCTGCGGTATCGCAGCGGCCATTGACGTGCAATTACCCGGCAGTTTCATGTGGCAGCTCTATCGTATGGTTTTGGGCCGGGATGAAATCCCAGTCAAATCCCTGCTCGATAAAGCGCCACTGACCTGGCGCCTGATGCGCCTGCTGCCGCAGGTCATCGATCTGCCGCACTTCGAACCGCTCCAGCGCTTCCTCACTAACGACACCGACTTGCGCAAGCGCTATCAGCTGTCTGAGCGTTTGGCGGATCTCTTTGACCAATACCAGGTGTACCGCGCCGATTGGCTTGAAGATTGGGCTGAAGGGCGTCACCAACTGCGAAATGTCAGAGGTGAAGCCAAACCGTTATCCCCTACCAATTGCTGGCAGGCTGAGTTGTGGCGTGCGTTGCTTGAGGATGTGGGTGAACAAGGCATGGCGCAGAGTCGCGCCGGTGTGCACCAACGATTTATAGAGCGCATAAACACACTGGAAAAAGCCCCCGCTGGGCTGCCGTCGCGAGTGATCGTTTTCGGGATTTCTTCATTGCCGGCGCAAGTGCTTGAAGCGCTCGCGGGTCTTGCCCGTTTCAGCCAGGTTTTGTTGTGTGTCCACAACCCTTGTCGTCACCACTGGGCCGATATCGTCGCGGACAAAGATCTGCTGCGGCATCAATACAAACGTCAGAGCCGCAAACAGGGTATGCCGGTCGTCCTTGATCCTGACGCATTGCATCAGCACGCCCACCCACTGCTCGCGGCTTGGGGCAAGCAGGGTCGCGACTACATCAATCTGCTCGATAGCTACGACGATCCAAACAGCTATCGCGCAGCATTTCGTGATGGGCGCATCGATCTGTTCAGCGAGACTCAACCAGAGAACCTGCTCAATCAACTTCAGGATGACATTCTGGAACTGCGGCCACTCAACGAGACTCGTGACTACTGGCCTGCTGTCGATTTGACTCAAGATGAGTCGATCCGTTTTCACATTGCTCACAGCGCCCAGCGTGAAGTGGAGATTCTCCACGATCAGCTACTCGCACGCTTCAGCGCCAATGCCGATTTGCGGCCCCGCGATGTGATCGTGATGGTGCCCGACATCGACAGCTATGCGCCGCATATCCGCGCGGTGTTTGGTCAACTTGATCGACATGATCCACGCTTTATCCCATTCACCCTGGCGGACCAAGGGCAGCGTGGCCGCGACCCATTGCTGATCGCGGTTGAGCACCTGCTCAAACTGCCGGACAGTCGTTTCCCGGTCAGTGAGATTCTCGATCTGCTTGACGTCCCCGCATTGCGCGCCCGTTTCGGTGTCGAAGAGCGCGACCTGCCGACGCTGCATCGCTGGATCGAAGGCGCGGGTGTGCGTTGGGGCATGAGTGCCGAGCAACGTGCAGGTTTGGGCTTGCCGGAGGAGCTTGAGCAAAACAGTTGGCACTTCGGTTTGCGCCGCATGTTGCTCGGTTACGCCGTCGGCAGTTCCACTGCTTGCTCGGGCATCGAGCCTTACGATGAAATCGGCGGTCTGGACGCTGCGTTGATCGGTCCATTGGTTGCCCTGCTCGACGCGTTGGAACTCGCACATCACGAGCTCACCCAACCAGCCGAACCCAAAGAGTGGGGCCAGCGTCTGCAAGCTCTGATGCAGCTGTTTTTCAAAGCCAGCAACGAGCACGATGACTACTTGCTGACCCAACTTGAGGAACTTCGAGAAACCTGGCTGGAGACCTGTGATTCAGTCGGGCTGACAGATCAGTTACCGCTGACAGTCGTTCGCGAAGCCTGGCTTGCGGGTCTGGACCAAGGCCGACTGTCTCAGCGTTTTCTCGCCGGCGCGGTGAATTTTTGTACGCTGATGCCCATGCGCGCGATTCCTTTCAAACTGGTCTGCCTGTTGGGTATGAACGACGGCGATTACCCGCGTGCGCAACCGCCGCTGGACTTTGACCTGATGGGCAGCGATTACCGCCCGGGTGACCGCTCCCGACGTGAAGATGATCGCTATCTACTGCTCGAAGCACTGCTTTCCGCGCGCAATCAGCTCTACATCAGTTGGGTCGGGCGTAGCATTCGCGACAACAGCGAGCGACCTGCTTCGGTGCTGATTGGCCAGTTGCGAGATCACCTCGCCAGCGGTTGGCGGTTGGTCGACGAGAGCCAGAGCTTGCTGGAAAAAATGACCGAGGAGCATCCACTGCAACCCTTCAGCGCCCGCTATTTCCACGAGGGCGATCAGCTCTTCAGCTATGCCCGCGAATGGCAGGTGCTGCATCAGCCACACGCAGCCCAAGGGGAAGCGGAGTTACTCGATCCTTATATTCAAGAGGAGCCGTTGAGCCTGGCGTTGTTGCAGGATTTCCTGCGTAACCCGGTTCGGCACTTCTTCACTCAGCGACTCAAAGTTTATTTCGAAGCCGCCGAAGCGCCATTGGCCGACGAAGAGCCATTCGTGCTCGACGCACTTCAGCGCTATACGCTCGCCGACAGCTTGCTGGAAGCAGCTCTCAGGCAGCCGGACAACACCGAGCAAGCGCTCGAAGCTCAGGCCCGCCGCCTGCAAAACAGTGGCTTGCTGCCGATGGCCGGTTTTGGCGAATGCCTGCAGCGGGAACTGATCGAACCGCTTCCTGATCTGCTGCAACGCTTTCAACAGCTACTCGCGTTATGGCCGACGCCGCTGACCAGTGCGCTGCCAATCGCTCTTGAATTACAGGGTCTACGCCTCGAAGGTTGGCTCGCAGGTTTGCATCAACGATCTGATGGAGGCCTGCTCTCGGTCACGACAATTCCCAACAGCATTGGCTCGATCAAAAGCCGAAAATGGCATCGTCTGACCAGACCGTGGGTCAATCACCTTGTGGCCTGTGCCAGTGGACTTTCGCTGACGACCGCGCTGGTGGCGAGCGACGACACGTTGTTGCTGGAACCCATGGAGCGCGACGGGGCGCTGCGCATCCTCGGTGATCTTCTGCTCGCGTGGCAGGCGGGAATGCGTCAGCCATTACCAATCGCAGTAAAAACTGCATTCGCTTGGCTGTCCCAGACTGATCCATTGAAAGCAGAGGCGGCTGCCCGCAAAGCCTACGAAGGTGACGGTCAGACAAGCGAAGGCGAGCGCCGCGAAAGCCCGGCACTGTCCCGACAATTCAGCGACTTTGATGCCCTGTTGGCGGACGAGACTTTTTCCGGTTGGTGCGACGCCTTGTATCGTCCATTACTTGAAGCACCCTGGCGTTCATTGACCAGCGAAGGGGCTCGCGCATGAGTACCAAGACGCCTCTCGCACTGGCATTCCCGCTGCACGGCAGCCAGTTGATCGAAGCCAGTGCCGGCACTGGCAAGACCTTCACCATTTCTGCGCTATATCTAAGACTGATCCTCGGGCACGGCGGTGAGTCGAACGGCTTCGGCCGCGAGCTATTGCCTCCGCAGATTCTCGTGGTGACATTCACCGATGCGGCGACCAAAGAACTGCGCGAGCGAATTCGCACACGATTGGCCGAGGCCGCACGCTTTTTCCGTGACGAGACACCTGCGCCTGACGGACTGATCGCTGATCTGCGCGATCAGTTTGATCCGCAGCAATGGTCCGGTTGCGCCAATCGCCTGGACATCGCCGCGCAATGGATGGACGAAGCCGCTGTTTCGACCATCCACAGTTGGTGCCAGCGGATGTTGCGCGAGCACGCGTTCGACAGCGGCAGTCTGTTCACCCAATCCCTGGAAACCGACCACAGTGACTTGCTCGGCGAAGTGCTGCGCGATTACTGGCGACTGTTTTGCTACCCGATGCAGGGCGATGCGCTGAACTGGGTTCGCAACAACTGGGGCGGCCCGGCGGCTTTGCTACCTCGGGTTCGCGGACTATTTGCCAGTGAGCGCGACAGTGATCAAGGCAAAGCTCCAGTGGAGCTGATCGAAGAATGTCTGCAAGAGCGTCGTGCTGCCTTGCTTGAACTGAAACAGCCTTGGCGCCACTGGGCGGATGAGTTGCTCGCCATCTGCCATGAAGGCGTTGCAAGCAAAGCTGTCGATGGTCGCAAGATGCAGGCGCGCTACTTTGAGCCATGGTTTGAAAAGCTCAAGGCCTGGGCCGAAGACGAGTCGCTGGAGCAACTGGATATCGGCACCGGTTTCACCCGATTGACTCCCGACGGCATGGCCGAAGCCTGGAAGGGGCAAGCACCGAGTCATCCTGGACTCGACGCGATGCCGGGACTCAAGTCGAGCCTCGATTCATTGCCAACACCCGATGCCGCCGTGCTGCAACATGCCGCCAAATGGGTCGGTGCGCGTTTTGAAGAAGAGAAACGGCGTCGCGCCGAGATGGGTTTCGACGACATGCTTTTGCGCCTGGACGCGGCTTTGCAGGCTGACGGCGGCGAACGCCTCGCGGCATTGATCCGTGAGCAGTTTCCGGTAGCGTTGATCGATGAGTTTCAGGATACCGACCCGGTGCAGTACCGGATTTTCGAGAGCATTTACCGTATCGAGGACAACAATCCAGAAACGGGCCTGTTCCTGATCGGCGATCCCAAGCAGGCGATTTATGCATTCCGTGGCGCAGACATCTACACCTACCTGCGCGCTCGCCAGGCCACTACTGGCCGACTGCATACGCTGGGCACCAACTTCCGCTCCAGCCATGGCATGGTCAAAGCGGTAAACCATGTATTCGAACGCGCCGAGTCCCGAGAGCAGGGACGCGGCGCGTTTTTGTTTCGGGAGAAGACTGGTGAAAACCCGGTTCCCTTTCTCCCTGTTGAATCTCAGGGACGCAAAGAGAAACTCCAGATTGCCGGAGCAGATGTCGCGGCGCTGAATGTCTGGCACCTGCCAACGGATCAACCGCTGTCAGGTGTGGTGTATCGCCAGCAGCTAGCGGCAGCATGCGCCAGTGAGATCACCTCATTACTTAATGGCGGGCAGACTGGCCGGGCTGGTTTTTCTCAGGAAGGCAAAGACTTCAGGGGCGTTCGACCATCGGATATCGCGATCCTGGTTCGCGATGGCAAAGAGGCTCAAGCGGTACGCGGTGAACTGGCCGCCCGTGGCGTGCGCAGCGTTTACCTGTCAGACAAGGATTCGGTGTTTGCCGCGCAGGAGGCTCACGACCTGTTGTCCTGGCTCAAGGCCTGTGCCGAGCCGGACGTCGAGCGCTCGCTGAAAGCCGCGCTGGCCTGCATCACCCTGAACCTGCCGTTGGCCGAACTGGAGCGTCTGAATCAGGACGAACTGGTCTGGGAAACGCGCGTCATGCAGTTCCGTGGCTATCGCGAACTCTGGCGCAAACAAGGTGTGCTGCCGATGCTGCGCCGCCTGTTGCACGATTTCCATCTGCCGCAAACCTTGATGGCTCGCAGTGATGGTGAGCGAGTACTGACCAACCTCCTGCACCTGTCGGAGCTGATGCAGCAGGCCGCCGCAGAACTTGATGGCGAGCAAGCGTTGATCCGTCATTTGGCCGAGCATCTGGCGTTATCCGGTCAGGCTGGTGAAGAGCAGATTTTGCGTCTGGAAAGTGATGAGCAACTGGTCAAGGTCGTGACCATTCACAAGTCCAAGGGTCTTGAGTATCCGTTGGTGTTCCTGCCTTTCATCTGCTCGGCAAAACCGGTGGATGGCAGCCGCTTGCCGCTGCATTATCACGACGCGTCGGGCAAGGCGCAGGTGAGCCTGAAGCCGACTGCCGAACTGATTGCGCAATCAGATGACGAGCGCCTGGCAGAGGATTTGCGATTGCTCTACGTCGCACTGACTCGTGCGCAGCATGCCTGCTGGCTGGGTGTGACGGATCTCAAACGCGGCAATAACAACAGCTCGGTGCTGCATCTTTCCGCGCTCGGGTATTTGCTTGGCGGTGGTGCATCACTGGGCGAGTCGACAGCCTTGAATGTCTGGTTACGTGATCTGCAAGAAAACTGCCCGGTCATCGATATCGGTGACATGCCCCAGCCCAGTGACGAGCATTACCTGCCCCCACGCAACGAGGCGACGCTGAGCGCAACCCTGTTGCCCAAGCGCAAGGCCAGTGAAAACTGGTGGATTGCGTCTTACAGCGCCTTGCGCATCAGTGATGTGCTGAGTGTCGGCAGCGATGAGGCTCCAGACAGTCCGCAGGCGCAAAAACTCTTCGATGATGAACGCCTCGACCCGGACGCGCCGCGAGAAAGCATCACCGGCGGCGCAGATATTCATCGATTCCCGCGTGGTCCGAATCCGGGGACGTTTCTCCACGGGTTACTGGAATGGGCGGGTGATGAAGGTTTTTCCGTATCCCACGAGGCACTGGAAGATGCGATCGCCCGCCGCTGTAACCTGCGCGGCTGGGAGGGCTGGATCACCACGTTGAGCGACTGGATGGCCCACTTGCTCAAATCCCCGTTGCCGGCCGTTGCCGGACAGCCACCGGTCATTCTTGAGCAATTGAAGCAGTACCGGGTCGAGATGGAGTTCTGGTTTGCCAGCCATAAAGTCGACGTGGTCAAACTCGACGAACTGGTGCGCAAGCACACCCACAACGGCGTGGCGCGGGTGGCGGCCGAGCCGGTGCAGCTCAACGGCATGTTCAAGGGTTTTATCGACCTGACGTTCGAGCACGACGGTCGTTATTACGTGGCCGACTACAAGTCCAACTGGCTGGGTGTCGACGATCTGGCCTATACCGAGCAGGCCATGGAACAGTCGATCCTCGACAACCGCTATGACCTGCAATACGTCTTGTACCTGCTGGCGTTGCATCGTCAGCTCAAGGCGCGGCTTGCCGATTACGATTACGACCGGCATGTCGGCGGTGCGTTGTATCTATTCTTGCGCGGCACTCGGGCGGACAGTCGCGGCGTGTATTTCGCACGTCCGCCACGGGAATTGATCGAGAGTCTGGATCGTCTGTTCCAGGGCAAACCGGAACCCAAAGCCGAACCCGCGTGGGAACAGGGAGTCTTGCTATGAGCCGCACCTTCGCCGATCTGCTGCCGACGCCGTTGGCAGCCGACAGTTTGTCGACGCTGTCGCCCCTGACCCGCGCCGATGATTTGTTGTTTTTGCTGACGCGCTGGGTCGAGCGGGGCTGGCTGCGTTCGCTGGACAAAGCCTTCGTCGCGTTTCTGCATGAGCTTGCGCCCGAGGTCGATCCGCTGGTGTTGCTCGCGGCTGCGTTGACCAGTCATCAACTCGGTCATGGGCACGTCTGCCTGGATCTGTTCGAAACACTGAAGGCGCCGGATTTCGCCCTGTCGCTGCCGCCCGAAGGTGATGTGCAAGGCGGGGTTTTGTTGCTGCCTTCGCAATTGCTCGAAGCGCTCGACGGCGCTCATTGGTGCAAGGTGTTGGCGGCCAGTTCGCTGGTGGCGCTGGCGGCTGACGGGAGCGAGCCGGCGCAGCAGCGTCCGCTGGTCTTGTCCGGAAAACGCCTGTATTTGCGCCGCTACTGGGCTTATGAACGGCGTATCGATACGGCCTTGCGTCAACGTCTCGCCCAAGGAGAAGCGGCGCCTGGAGATCTGCCTCAACGGCTGGATGAGTTGTTTGGCCCGGCCAAGGCAGGAGGGCCGATCGACTGGCAAAAACTCGCCTGTGCCCTCGCCACCCGAGGTGCTTTCAGCATCGTCACCGGTGGCCCCGGCACCGGCAAAACCACCACGGTGGTGCGTTTGCTCGCACTGCTGCAAGCGCCTGCGGTAGAGGCTGGCCAGCCGCTGCGGATTCGTCTGGCAGCCCCGACTGGCAAGGCCGCGGCGCGGTTGACCGAGTCCATCAGTCAGCAGGTCCAGTCGCTGACAGTCTCTGAAGCCGTACGGGAGAAAATCCCCTGTGACGTGACCACGGTGCACCGCTTGTTGGGCAGTCGTCCCGGCACTCGACACTTCCGCCACCATGCGGGTAATCGCTTGCCGCTGGATGTGTTGGTGGTCGATGAAGCGTCGATGATCGACCTGGAGATGATGGCCAATCTGCTCGATGCATTGCCAGCCCATGCGCGTCTGGTGTTGCTGGGTGACAAGGATCAATTGGCATCGGTGGAGGCCGGCGCGGTGCTCGGCGATCTGTGTCGCGATGCCGAGGCGGGTTGGTACAACCCACAGACTCGACAATGGCTGGAGTCGGTAAGCGGTGAGTCGTTGCAGGACAGCGGTTTACATGAGGACAACGATGGCTCTCATCCACTGGCCCAGCAACTGGTGATGCTGCGCCACTCCCGACGATTCGGTGAGGGAAGCGGCATCGGCCAGCTCGCACGTCGGGTCAATCAACAGCTCCCGGAAGAGGCACGTCAACTGCTCGCGGCGGGCCACTATGACGACGTGTTTTCCCTGCCGCTCAAGGGTGAACACGATCACAAGCTCGAGCGTTTGCTGCTCGATGGCCATGGCAATGGCCCTGTGGGGTACCGCCACTACCTGAACGTATTGCGAGATAAGCGGCCGCCCGCTGACAGGCCACTCGAACACCCGGTTTGGATCGAATGGGCGCATGAAGTGTTGCAGGCGTTCGACGCCTTCCAGTTGTTGTGTGCGGTGCGCAAGGGGCCATGGGGCGTTGAAGGCTTGAACCAGCGCATCACCGAGGCCTTGCTCAGGGCGCGGCTGATCGAGAGCGATCAGCAATGGTATGAAGGTCGCCCGGTATTGATGACCCGCAACGACTACGGTCTGGGCTTGATGAACGGCGATATCGGCATTGCCCTCAAGTTGCCGGAGCGCGATGGGCCCGAGGCGGGCAAACCGGTGTTGCGCGTGGCGTTTCCGCGCAACGACGGTCGCGGTGGTGTGCGCTTCGTACTGCCAAGTCGGCTCAATGATGTCGAAACCGTCTATGCCATGACTGTGCACAAATCCCAAGGCTCGGAGTTCGCCCACACCGCGTTGATTCTGCCGGATGCCTTGAACCCGGTATTGACCAAGGAATTGATCTACACCGGGATTACCCGTGCCAAGCACTGGTTTACCCTGATCGAGCCACGCTCCGGGGTGTTTGAAGAGGCGGTGCAGCGCAAGGTCAAGCGTCTGAGCGGATTGATGCTGGAACTGGAAGAGGCTGTCGCGCCTCGGGATTGAAAACAGTGAATGCGCGGCGGCGTTAACTTGACCGGTCAGTCAGAGGGCGCTGTATCGCTGGCGTTTCAACGCTGTGCTATCGTTGCGGCATCATTTCTGTACGATCCAAGAGAATACCTGCATGAAGCTGGCTGTCTGGGCGACAGAGCGCGTGGTTGGCTGCAAGCAGGCGTTGCTTGTCGGTCTGCTCTGTTTGCTGACGGGCGTGGCCGTCGCTCAACCACAAACGCCGACGGGCGTGGCCGAACAACGGGCCAAATCCGTCACTCAAGTGGTTTTGGGCATCCTCAGTTACGCCCGCTGGCCGGTGGAGCCTGCGCAGTTGCGTCTGTGCATCGTCGGCCCAACCGAGTACACCGACGATCTGGTCAAAGGCACCACCCAAGCCACTGGCCGACCGGTCACCGTGCGCCGACTGCTGGCCGACAACCCGGCCATCGTCAGTGAATGCGATGCGGTGTACATCGGCAAACTCACCGCCGATGAACGCAGTCGGCTGTTTGCCTCGCTGATCGGACACCCGGTGCTGAGCATCAGTGAAGGTGGCGACCAGTGCACCGTTGGCAGTCTGTTCTGCCTGCGAGTTGGTGACGATCAGGTGTCCTTCGAAGTCAATCTCGACTCTGTCGCCCGTAGCGGCGTGCGCATTCATCCAAGCGTGCTGCAGTTGTCACGCCGCAAAGCGGCGGCGCCATGAAGCTGTTCAGATCCAATACTCGTCCGACACTGGGCTCGGTCATCGGCCGTGGGCACTTGATCGTTGCGCTGGTGGGCGTGACGATGGCCAGCGTTTCATTGACCCTGTTGGGCGTGTTGGCGCTGCGGGTGTATGCCGATCACAACCTGCATCTGATCGCCCGCTCGATCAGCTACACCGTCGAGGCGGCGGTGGTGTTTAACGACAAGAGTGCCGCGACTGAAGCGTTGGCCTTGATCGCTTCCACTGAAGAAGTGGCAGACGCCCAGGTACTGGATGAACAAGGCCAGTTGCTGGCGCGCTGGCAGCGACCGGAGAATGGCTTGTTCTCCAACCTCGAAATGCAGATCACCCGCGCCATTCTGGAAAAACCGATCAATCTGCCGATCATCCATCAGGACCGCGAAATCGGTCATGTATTGCTCACGGGCCACGGCGGTAGCCTGATGCGCTTTCTGCTGAGCGGTCTGGCGGGGATCATTCTCTGTACCGCGATCAGTGCCTGGGTTGCGCTCTATCTGGCGCGCCGGCAGTTACGCGGGATTATCGGCCCGCTGCACAGCCTCGCAGCTGTAGCTCACGCCGCCCGCAGCGAACGAGCGCTGGATCGGCGTGCGCCACCGGCGCAAATCGCCGAACTCGACAACCTGGGTAACGACTTCAATGCCTTGCTCGATGAACTGGAGTCCTGGCAGAACAACCTGCAAAGCGAAAACGAAACCCTTGCCCATCAGGCCAGTCACGACAGCCTCACCGGTTTGCCGAACCGCGCGTTTTTCGAAGGCCGGTTGATCCGCGCCCTGCGCAATGCTGGCAAGCTCAATGAGCGAGTGGCGGTGTTGTTTCTCGACAGTGACCGTTTCAAAGGCATCAACGACAACTTCGGGCACGCGGCTGGCGATGCAGTCTTGGTTGCCGTCGCCAACCGGGTGCGTGCGCAATTGCGCGAAGAGGACTTGGTCGCGCGTCTGGGCGGTGACGAATTCGCTGTGCTGCTCGCGCCGCTGCACAAGATCGAAGACGCCGAGCGCATCGCCGACAAGATTCTCGCCAGCATGGACATGCCCATCGCGCTGCCGGGCGATACCAGTGTCGTGACTTCGCTCAGTATCGGTATTGCCGTTTACCCCGATCATGGCGCCACGCCGGGTGCCTTGCTGAATGCCGCCGATGCGGCGATGTATCAAGCCAAACGCCTGTCTCGCGGCGCCCAATTCACCGCCGGGTCGGAGCACCCGGTAGATTCCGTTCAAACCAGGAGCTGATTCCCGTGTTTACACTTCCCGTTCGATTGTTTTCCGCACTGCTGTTGATGGCCGCACTGGCCCTCACCGGTTGCCAGACTGCACCGCAAAAAGGCCTGACCCCGGCGCAAGTCGCCGTGCTCAAGCAACAAGGTTTCGAGCTGACCGACGAAGGCTGGGAGTTCGGCCTTTCGGGCAAAGTGCTGTTTGGCAGTGACATCGAAAGCCTGAACAACCAGAGCACCGAAATCGTCCAGCGTATCGGCAAGGCGTTGCTGGGTGTCGGCATCGAGCGGGTGCGTGTCGATGGCCACACCGACGCCTCGGGCAAGGAAACCTACAACCAGCAACTGTCCCTGCGCCGCGCCAAGAGTGTGGCCAAGGTGCTGGGCACAGTCGGCATGAAAGAACAGAACATTCAGTTGCAGGGCCTGGGCAGCAGCGAACCGGTGGCTTCCAACGACACGGCGGCGGGTCGTACGGAAAACCGCCGGGTGGCGATTGTGGTCAGCGCCGATTAATCGGCGAACTGCATCTCCCGGCTTTCCCCCATCAACAGCGGCTGATTGCGCTCGGTCACCTCACGGATGTAATCCCACAACAGGGTAATCCGCTTGAGCTTGCGCAGATCCTCCCGGCAGTACATCCAGAACTGCCGGGTGATGTCGATTTCCGCTGGCAATACCGGCAGCAGGCGCGGGTCTTGGGCGGCGAGGAAGCACGGCAGAATTGCCAGTGAGCGTCCTTGCTGCGCCGCGACGAATTGCGCGATCACGCTGGTGCTGCGCAAATGCGCATTGGCCCCCGGCAGCACGTTCGCCAGATACAGCAGCTCCGAGCTGAACGCCAGGTCATCCACATAACTGATGAATTGATGCTTGCCCAGGTCGGCGGGGCGGCGGATCGGTGGGTGTTTGTCGAGATAGTCCTGAGTCGCATACAGCTGCAAACGGTAGTCGCAGAGTTTGCAGCAGACGTACGGCCCGTGCTCCGGGCGTTCGAGGGCGATGACGATGTCAGCTTCGCGCTTGGACAGGCTGATGAAGTGCGGCAGCGGCAGGATATCCACCGAGATCGCCGGGTAAGCATCGACGAAGTGGCTGAGTTGCGGGGTGATGAAAAAACTGCCGAAACCTTCGGTGCAGCCCATGCGCACATGTCCGGAAAGCGCGACGCCGGAGCCGGACACTTGCTCGCAGGCCATGTGCAGCGTGCTTTCAATCGACTCGGCATAACCCAGCAAACGCTGACCTTCGGCGGTCAGCACGAAGCCGCTGGTGCGTGATTTCTCGAACAATAACGTCCCCAGCGCAGCCTCAAGCGAACTGATGCGCCGCGACACCGTGGTGTAGTCGACCGCCAGGCGTTTGGCCGCGGTGCTGGCCTTGCGGGTACGGGCGACTTCGAGAAAAAACTTGAGGTCGTCCCAGTTCAGCGAACCTAAAGAGGTGATGTTTTTTTGCATGATGGACGGGCTTTTATGTGCGTTCTTATTAGAAGTTTGCACATCTATACTCCAAAAACAGTCCGACAACCAATTCGCGGTACACGCCTCATAGCAAGGCGAACTTCTCGCCTTGGCTCCCTACGATAAAAACAAGTTCCGGAGACCAGCATGAACGCATCGCTTACGCCCAACGAGACCACCGTACAAAAGGTCAAACTGCTGATCGACGGTGAATGGGTCGAATCGCAGTCCACCGAATGGCACGACATCGTCAACCCGGCGACCCAGCAAGTGCTGGCCAAAGTCCCGTTCGCCACCGCGGCTGAAGTCGACGCTGCCGTCAGCGCCGCGCAACGCGCCTTCCAGACCTGGAAGCTGACCCCGATCGGCGCCCGCATGCGCATCATGCTCAAGCTGCAAGCGCTGATCCGCGAACACTCCAAGCGCATCGCCGTGGTCCTGAGCGCCGAGCAGGGCAAGACCATTGCCGACGCCGAGGGCGATATTTTCCGGGGTCTGGAAGTGGTCGAGCACGCCTGCTCCATCGGCACTCTGCAAATGGGCGAGTTCGCCGAAAACGTCGCTGGCGGCGTCGATACCTACACCCTGCGTCAGCCAATCGGCGTATGTGCCGGGATCACCCCGTTCAACTTCCCGGCGATGATTCCGCTGTGGATGTTCCCGATGGCCATCGCTTGCGGCAACACCTTCGTGCTCAAGCCTTCCGAGCAGGACCCACTATCGACGCTGCTGCTGGTGGAGCTGGCGATTGAGGCTGGCGTTCCGGCTGGCGTACTTAACGTGGTGCATGGCGGCAAAGATGTGGTTGATGGCCTGTGCACGCACAAAGACATCAAAGCCGTGTCGTTCGTCGGTTCGACCGCTGTCGGCACCCACGTTTATGACCTCGCCGGCAAACATGGCAAACGCGTGCAATCGATGATGGGCGCGAAGAACCACGCCGTGGTGCTACCGGATGCCAATCGCGAGCAAGCGCTGAATGCACTGGTCGGCGCCGGTTTCGGTGCGGCGGGTCAGCGTTGCATGGCCACCTCGGTGGTAGTGCTGGTCGGTGCGGCGAAAAAATGGTTGCCTGATCTGAAAGCACTGGCGCAGAAACTCAAGGTCAACGCCGGTAACGAGGCGGGCACCGATGTCGGTCCGGTGATCTCGAAAAAAGCCAAGGCGCGAATTCTTGATTTGATCGAAAGCGGCATCAAGGAAGGCGCCAAGCTCGAACTCGATGGTCGCGACATCAGCGTGCCGGGTTACGAGCAAGGCAACTTTGTCGGCCCGACCCTGTTCTCCGGGGTGACCACCGACATGCAGATCTACACCCAGGAAATCTTCGGCCCGGTGCTGGTGGTACTGGAAGTCGACACCCTCGATCAGGCAATTGCGCTGGTCAACGCCAACCCGTTCGGTAACGGCACGGGCCTGTTCACCCAGAGTGGCGCTGCAGCGCGCAAATTCCAGACCGAAATCGACGTCGGTCAGGTCGGCATCAACATCCCGATTCCGGTGCCAGTGCCGTTCTTCAGTTTCACCGGTTCCCGTGGTTCGAAACTCGGCGACCTCGGCCCGTACGGCAAACAAGTGGTGCAGTTCTACACTCAGACCAAGACCGTTACGGCGCGCTGGTTTGATGACGACAGCGTCAACGACGGCGTGAACACCACTATCAATCTGCGCTGAGGAACTGCCATGAAAATCGCATTTATCGGCCTCGGCAACATGGGCGCGCCGATGGCGCGCAACCTGATCAAGGCCGGCCACTCGTTGAACCTGGTTGACCTGAACAAAACCGTGTTGGCGGAGCTGGAACAACTCGGCGGGAGCATTCGCGCCACGGCCCGCGAGGCCGCCGAGGATGCCGAACTGGTCATCACCATGCTGCCCGCCGCCGTGCATGTGCGCAGCGTCTGGCTGGGTGAGGATGGCGTGCTGGCCGGCATCGGCAAAGGCGTGCCGGCGGTGGATTGCAGCACCATCGATCCGCAGACCGCTCGCGATGTGGCAGCGGCAGCCGCCAAACAAGGCGTGACCGTGGCGGATGCTCCGGTCTCCGGCGGCACTGGCGGCGCGGCGGCAGGCACGCTGACCTTCATGGTCGGCGCCACCCCGGAACTGTTCGCCACTCTGCAACCGGTGCTGGCGCAAATGGGCCGTAACATCGTGCATTGCGGTGACGTCGGCACCGGGCAAATTGCCAAGATCTGCAACAACCTGCTGCTGGGGATTTCCATGGTCGGCGTCAGCGAAGCCATGGCCCTCGGCGATGCGTTGGGCATCGATACCGGCGTACTGGCGGGGATCATCAACAGTTCGACCGGGCGTTGCTGGAGTTCGGACACCTACAACCCGTGGCCGGGGGTCATTGAAACGGCGCCGGCATCACGCGGTTACACCGGTGGTTTTGGTGCTGAACTGATGCTCAAGGATCTGGGCCTCGCGACCGAAGCTGCACGTCAGGCGCACCAACCGGTGGTGCTCGGCGCAGTAGCGCAGCAGTTGTATCAGGCGATGAGCTTGCGCGGGGAGGGGGGCAAGGACTTCTCGGCGATCATCAATAGCTATCGCAAGCCGCAGTAACCTTCACCACAAGAGCCCGGGCAATCGGGCTCTTGTGGCGAGGGGATTTATCCCCGTTGGGTCGCGAAGCGGCCCCCGCGAAAGATCAGTCAAACCGAGCCTTCAGGTTTTGCGACTGCTTCGCAGCCGGTCGGGGATAAATCCCCTCACCACAGGGTCTATCGTGGCCATCAGTACATTTGCCGGGAATCGCCACAGGTGATCTCCCGGCTTTTTTGCATCAGGCAAACACGAAATATTTGCGCACGGTCTCGACCACCTCCCACGTGCCTTTCATCCCCGGTTCGATGACAAAAATATCCCCGGCACGCAGATGGATCGGCGCCATGCCTTCCGGGGTGATGACGCAGTAGCCTTCCTGGAAATGGCAGTATTCCCACTTCACGTATTCCACATACCACTTGCCCGGCGTGCAAATCCAGGTGCCCATGATCTTGCTGCCATCTTCGCTGGTGTAGGCGTTGAGGTTGACGGTGTGCGGGTCGCCTTCGAGTTTTTCCCATTTGCAGGCATCGAGTACCGGCAGCGGGTGGGTGTCGCGCAGAACGGTGATAGGTGCGGTCGCGGTCATGGGAACTCCGGGCAGTGGGCTGAGAGAAAACAAACAGCACCGTATAGCGCCCGGGCAGCGGTCAGTTGTCTGTGCTCGACATCAACCTGCTCAGAAACGCGCTTTGCAAGTTCACGCCTGAGCCGTCAAGGCCTGCAACAAGGCTTTTGCATAACCCGGCAACGCGGCGAAATCCCGGGCGCAGAGTTGCAGGGTGCGCCGTGCCCACGGTTCGTTGAGTTCAAGGCATTTGAAGGATTGCGCTGGCGCTCGCTCGACGGCCGCCAGCGGCACGATGGCCAGCCCCGCACCTCGGGCGACCATACGCATGACTCCGTCGAAACCGTCGGCGCGGATGCGGATCTGCATGCGGGAACCGCCGTGCAAGGCCTGTTCTTCCAGATACACCGCGAGTGCGCTGTCGACGTTCAGTCCTACAAAGTCATGGCGCAGGCTGTCGGCGAAAGTGACGTCAACGGCGTCGGCCAAAGGATGATCGAGGGGCAGAATCAGCACTAAAGGATCGTCACGAAATGCCAGAGTCTGTAGGCCGTTGGTGTCCACCGCGTCGGAGACGATACCGAGATCTGCCGCACCCTGGCGCAAGGCGTGGGTGATGCGCGCGCTGGGCAGTTCCTGCAAATCGATATCGAGATTGGGGTGCTGGCGCAGAAAATCTGCCAGCACTTCGGGCAGGTACTCGGTGATTGCCGTGGTGTTGCACAGCAGGCGAACCTGACCTTTGACGCCTTGGGCGTAATCGGCCAGATCCTGCTGCATGCGTTCGGCCTGTTGCAGGAGGATGCGTGCGTGGTGCGCCAGTGCTTTACCGGCAGGTGTCGGGGTGACGCCACGGCGGCCGCGGTCGAGAAACTCGGTGCCCAGCGACGCTTCCATCGCACGGATGCGTGCGCTGGCAGCGGCGAGTGACAAGTGACTGCGGGCGGCGCCGGCGGTGATATTGCCGGTGTCGAGGATGTGCAGATAGAGGCGCAGGTCGGTGAGGTCGAAGTGCATCGGGCAGCCTCTGGTTTTTGTGGTGTCTGGGCGGGCCCTATCGCTAGCAGGCTAGCTCCCACAGTGGATCGGAGGTGAGTGCGAAACCTGTGGGAGCCAGCCTGCTGGCGATGAAGCCAGTAGTCTCAAGTTTTTTCAGCCTCTTTTAATGAGAGAGGCAGCCTCAGTATATGGCAGATTTTCAGCCAGCCCCGACCAGCGCACAGTAGCGCCATGAACACACTCGCAGATTTCTATCAAAACCTTGGTCTGGCCTTGTCTATATTGGTCATCGCCACCTTCATCCTCGCCGGAATGATCAAAGGCATCATCGGCCTCGGCCTGCCCACTGTCGCCATGGGCTTGCTCGGTCTGGCTATGGCACCGTCACAGGCAGCTGCATTACTGATCATTCCGGCGACGCTGACCAATATCTGGCAACTGGCGTTTGGCGCCCATCTGAAGGGACTGATCAAACGCCTGTGGCCGATGCTGCTGATGATCTTCCTCGGCACCGCTATCGGCACCGTGTCGATCGGCATGGCGGGCGGGCATTGGGTGGTGCGGGCCTTGGGCGCGGCGCTGTTGCTGTATGCGTTGAGCGGATTGTTGCTGCCGACACTGAGCGTCAATCCTCGGCATGAACCGTGGCTCGGTCCGCTGTGCGGTGTGGTGACCGGCGTCATCACCTCGGCCACCGGCGTGTTCGTGATTCCGGCAGTGCCGTACATGCAGGCGCTGGGTTTGAACCGCGATGAACTGGTGCAAGCCCTGGGCCTGTCGTTCACCGTCTCGACCCTGGCACTGGCTGGCGGTCTGCTGTGGCGTGGCGCTCTCGGCGGTGCGGAATTGAGCGCCTCGTTGTTGGCGCTGATTCCGGCCGTGCTCGGCATGCTATTCGGGCAATGGTTGCGTCAGCGAATCAGCGCGGTGTTGTTCAAACGAGTGTTCTTTGTCGGTCTGGGCGCGCTCGGCGCCCATCTGCTGATCAGCGGCTAGCGGAAGACGCGCTGAGCATTTCTATCTGACGGATATCGAAATCGCGTTCCAGATAGTCCATGCGTTCGGCGAAAAACGCCGTCATGTGCGGCAAGTTCGAATGCACATCGAGATGCGCCTGGGATGCCCAGATCTCGTAGAAGATAAACAGCGACGGATCTTCCTTGTCGCGCAGCATGTGGTATTCGATGCAGCCGGGTTCGCTGCGGCTCGGCTCAACGTAGGCGCGAAACAGTGCTTCGAAGGCCGCGGATTTTTCCGGGCGGGTCTTGGCGTGCAGGATAAAACCCAGACGTTCACTCATCGCAAAACTCCTCAAGATCAGATGGCTGCGAATGCTACGGCAACAATCCGCTGTCGATTCGTGCGTTTTGCTCAAATGTATTTTGCGCAGCCACGGCTTATTCCGCGCGAGGCCGATCGTTAATCTGCCGCCATTCAATTTTCCTTTCTCCATCCAGCCAATGGCTGCGCATCGGAATCCGATCGAGGCTCTCCCGTGAAAAAAGTCCTGTTGCTCAATGGCGGTAAAAAATTCGCCCACTCCGACGGTCGCTACAACGCCACCCTGCACGAAGCGGCGCTGAGCGTGCTGGATCGCGGCGGCGTCGACGTCAAAACCACCTTCATCGACGAGGGCTATGACGTCGCCGAAGAAGTCGCCAAGTTTCTCTGGGCCGACGTGATCATTTATCAGATGCCGGGCTGGTGGATGGGCGCGCCGTGGACGGTGAAAAAGTACCTCGACGAAGTCTTTACCGAAGGCCACGGCAGCCTCTATGCCAGCGACGGTCGCACCCGTTCCGATGCGTCGCAGAAGTACGGCAGCGGTGGTTTGATTCAGGGCAAGCAATACATGCTGTCGCTGACCTGGAACGCACCGCAGCAAGCCTTCGATGACCCGACTGATTTCTTTGAAGCCAAAGGTGTGGACGCGGTGTACTTCCCGTTCCACAAGGCCAATGAGTTTCTGGGCATGACCGGGCTGCCGACGTTCCTGTGTGTGGACGTGATGAAACGTCCGAACATCGAGAACGATGTGGCGCGTTATGAGCAGCATCTGACCAAGGTGTTTGGCCTCAAGGCTTGATTTGGTTTGCCGGGATAAGGAGATTTACCGTGGCGAGGGGATTTATCCCCGTTGGACTGCGCAGCAGTCCCCTCCTTGAAAAGTCCAGAGCGGGGCCGCTTCGCACCCCAACGGGGATAAATCCCCTCGCCACAAGTACCTACACTCTCCACAATGGAATGGTGCCGGCTATTGAAAAGGGACACCCGTGAAAGCCAGATCCGATGAGTTGCAGATTTTCGTCTGCGTGATCGAGTGCGGTTCGATATCCGCCGCTGCCGAACAAGTCGGACAGACGCCCTCGGCGGTCAGCCGCACCTTGTCGCGGCTCGAAGCCAAGCTCGACACCACGCTGATCAACCGCACCACGCGGCGCATGGACCTGACCGAAGAGGGCAAGTATTTCTTCGAGCAATCCAAACTGATCCTCGATCAAATGGACCAACTCGAAGAACGCCTGTCCTCACGCCAGCAAACCCCTTCCGGACGCCTGCGGATCAACGCCGCCTCGCCGTTCATGCTGCACGCCGTCGTGCCGTACATCGACGAATTCCGCCGGCTCTACCCGGACATCCAGCTTGAACTCAACAGCAACGACCTGATCATCGATCTGCTGGAACAAAGCACCGACGTCGCCATCCGCATCGGCACCCTGGCCGATTCGACGCTGCACGCGCGTTCGCTGGGTTGCAGTCCGTTGCTGATCGTCGCCAGCCCGGCCTATCTGGAAAAACACGGCGCGCCGTTGGCCGTGGCCGACCTCAATCAACACACCTTGCTCGGCTTCACTCAGAACGAAGGCCTCAACCAGTGGCCGCTGCGTTATGTGCACGGCGACCGTTGGCCGGTCACGCCAGCCATCAGCGCCTCCAGCGGCGAGACCGTTCGGCATCTGGCGCTGGAGGGGCAGGGCATTACCTGCCTGTCGCACTTCATGACCATCGACGACATTCGCGCCGGACGCTTGAAGGTGTTGCTGGCGGAGTTCAACAGCGGTTATCGCCAGCCGATCAACGCTGTGTACTACCGCAACTCGCAACTGGCGCTGCGGATTCAGTGCTTCCTCGACTTCATCCAGAGCAAACTCGCTGCTTACGCCAGCGCCGATTTCAAGGGCTGATTCGTGACCTCTGCGCAAGAGTGAATTGGGCGAGGGCGGGTTTTTCCCTCGCGCTCAGCGGTCGATACTCGTCCCATCACTTACTCACGCAGGGAGTTTCTCCATGAACGTATTCGTCACCGGCGCCGCCGGTTTTATCGGCGGCTCGATCGCCACCGGTCTGGTTCAGGCCGGGCATAAAGTCACCGGCCTGGTGCGCAGCGCCGAACAGGCTGAAGAGCTGAAAGTACTCGGTATCACCCCGGTTATCGGCACCCTCGATGACAAAAACCTGCTCACTGAACAGGCCCGCGCCGCAGACGCGGTGATCAACGCCGCCAGCAGCGACCATCGCGGCGCAGTCGAAGCCTTGCTCGACGCCTTGCGCGGTTCGAACAAAGTATTCCTGCACACCAGCGGTTCGAGCATCGTCGGCGATGCGTCGGGCGGTAAATCCAGCGACGTCATCTACTACGAAGACAACCTGCCGGAGCCGACTGTCGACAAAGCCGCCCGTGTGGCCATCGACAACCTGATCCTCGCTGCTGCAAAGGACGGCGTGAACTCGGCAGTCATCTGCAACACGCTGATCTACGGCCACAGCCTCGGGGTCAATCGCGACAGCGTGCAGTTGCCGCGTCTGCTGAAACAGGCTCGTAAAAGCGGCGTGGTCCGGCATGTCGGCAGCGGCCAGAACATCTGGTCCAACGTGCACATCGAAGACGTCGTCGCCCTGTATTTGCTGGCGCTGACCAAAAACGTTCCGGGCACGTTCTATTTCGTCGAAAGCGGCGAAGCGTCGTTCATCGACATGACCACCGCCATGGCCCAGGCTCTGAACCTCGGCGAGCCACAAGACTGGCCACTGAAAGACGCCGAAGCCGAATGGGGCTACGAAATGGCCAACTACGGCCTCGGCTCCAACAGCCGCGTACGCGGCAAACACGCCCGCGAACTGCTGGGCTGGGCGCCGAAACGTACGTCGGTGGTTGAATGGATTCGTAACGAAATGGTGTGAGCCCGACACCGCCCATGTAAACACGCCCGAACCTGTGGGAGCTGGCTTGCCAGCGATAGCGGTCGAACAGTCAGCATCATTGTTGAATGTGCAGCCGTCATCGCTGGCAAGCCAGCTCCCACAGGTTTTTGTATTTGACAGATGCACATGAAAATCCGGCCCATCAATTTTCATTAGTCGCGACAAGACATATCTATCCGCGACAAACCTTGTCTCTCCACGAAAATTACTTTCATGGCGTTTGAAAACTCGATCTCGAAATGATTTATGAGTTTCACAACCCATTCGAACGTGACCCTTTCGAGGAGTACCGCATGACACCGTCCTTCGGCTATTGGCTGCTGGTTTATGCCGCCGTGGCTATCATCGCGTTGATCGTGCTGATCGCGCGTTACCGACTTAATCCGTTCATTGTCATCACCCTGATTTCCATCGGTCTGGCGCTGGTTGCCGGGATGCCGCCGTCAGGTGTGGTTGGTGCTTATGAGGCGGGGGTCGGCAAGACGCTGGGGCATATTGCGCTGGTGGTGGCGTTGGGGACGATGCTCGGCAAGATGATGGCCGAGTCCGGTGGCGCCGAGCAGATGGCGCGCACCTTGATCGATAAATTCGGCGAGAAGAATGCGCACTGGGCGATGGTCTGTATCGCGTTTCTGGTCGGATTGCCGCTGTTCTTCGAAGTCGGTTTTGTGTTGCTGGTACCGATTGCCTTTACCGTGGCGCGGCGCGTCGGTGTGTCGATTTTGATGGTCGGTCTGCCGATGGTCGCCGGCCTTTCGGTGGTGCATGCGCTGGTACCGCCGCATCCGGCCGCGATGCTCGCGGTGCAGGCCTATCAGGCATCGGTCGGGCAGACCCTGCTGTATGCGATTGCGATTGGTATTCCGACGGCGATTATCGCTGGCCCGCTGTACGCCAAGTTCATCGTGCCGCGCATTCAATTGCCAGCGGATAACCCGCTGGAAAAGCAATTTCTCGACCGCGAACCACGGGACAAGCTGCCAGGTTTCGGCATCACCATGGCGACCATTCTGTTGCCGGTGGTGTTGATGCTGATCGGTGGTTGGGCCAACCTGATTTCGACACCGGGCAGCGGTTTCAATCAATTCCTGCTGTTCATCGGCAACTCGGTGATCGCGCTGTTGCTGGCGACTTTGCTGAGCTTCTGGACGCTGGGTATCGCCCAGGGATTCAACCGGGAATCGATCCTCAAATTCACCAATGAATGCCTGGCGCCGACCGCGAGTATCACGTTGTTGGTCGGCGCTGGCGGTGGTTTGAACCGGATTCTGGTCGACGCTGGCGTCACCGATCAGATCGTCGGCCTCGCCCACGAATTTCATTTGTCACCGCTGATCATGGGCTGGTTGTTCGCCGCGTTGATGCGCATCGCCACCGGTTCGGCCACCGTGGCGATGACGACGGCTTCGGGCGTTGTCGCGCCGGTGGCCATTGGTCTGGGTTATCCACACCCGGAACTGTTGGTGCTGGCGACCGGCGCGGGCTCGGTTATCTTTTCCCACGTTAACGACGGCGGCTTCTGGTTGATCAAGGAATACTTCAACATGACGGTCGCGCAGACGTTCAAGACCTGGACCGTGCTGGAGACGTTGATCTCGCTGGTCGCTTTCGGTCTGACCGTCGGACTTTCTTACCTGCTGTAACCGGAGCCATCCGCCATGGACATCCTTTATCAGATCCGCGCCCGTCAGGATTCCTTCAGCGCCGGCGAAGGGCGCATCGCCCGGCTGATGCTCGACGACGTTGGATTTGCCGCCTCCGCCAGCCTCGAAGACCTCGCGCAACGCGCCGAAGTCAGCACCGCCACGCTGTCGCGGTTTGCCCGCACGGTTGGCTGCCGCGACCTGCGTGACCTGCGCTTGCAACTGGCCCAGGCCAGCGGCGTCGGCAGCCGTTTTCTCGACCCGGCGGGCACCCCGGAACAGTCGGCGTTTTACGGGCAGATCGTTGGCGATATCGAGACCACGTTGCGTCAGCATCTGGCCGGATTCGACGAGTCACGCTTCGCCGATGCAGTGAAATTGCTCGGCCAGGCGCGGATGATTCATGCGTTCGGCATGGGCGGTTGCTCGACCCTGTGCAGCGATGAATTGCAGGTGCGCCTGGTGCGCCTCGGCTATCCGATTGCGGTGTGTCATGACGCGGTGATGATGCGCGTCACCGCCGCCAGCCTGAACGCCGAGCAAGTGGTCATTGTCTGCTCGCTGACCGGCATTACCCCGGAACTGCTGGAGACCGTCGAGCTGGCGCGCAACTACGGTGCGCGCATCCTCGCCATCACTCTCGCTGATTCATCGCTGGCCGAACTCGCCGACATCGTCCTGCCGCTGCAAAGTGCGGAGACTTCGTTCATCTACAAGCCGACGGCGGCGCGCTACGGCATGCTGCTGGCCATCGACGTGCTCGCGACCGAACTGGCGCTGGCCAATCCTGAAGACAACCAGGAGCGGCTTCGAAGGATTAAACTCGCTCTCGACGAATACCGTGGCGGCGACGATCACCTGCCGCTGGGAGACTGACATGTTGTACGACACTCTGATTCGCAACGCCCTCGTTATCAACGGCAGTAACAGCCCCGGTTACACCGCTGACGTGGCGATCCGCGATGGCCGCATCGAGCGCATCGGCGACCTGCACGATGCCCGCGCCAGCGAAGAAATTGACGCCGCTGGCAGGGTGCTGGCGCCGGGTTTCATCGACGTGCACACCCACGACGACACGGTGGTGATCCGCCAGCCCGAGATGCTGCCCAAACTCAGTCAGGGCGTTACCACGGTGATTGTCGGCAACTGTGGGATCAGTGCGTCTCCGGTGAGTTTGAAAGGCAATCCACCGGACCCGATGAACCTGCTCGGCACGGCGGCCGCGTTCGTCTATCCACGCTTCAGCGACTACCGCGCAGCAGTCGAAGCGGCCAATACCGCGTTGAACGTCGCGGCGCTGGTCGGTCACACGGCGCTGCGCAGCAATCACCTCGACGATTTGTTCCGCACCGCAGCGCCTGACGAAATCGCTGCCATGCGCGAGCAGTTGCGTGAAAGTCTTGAGGCGGGTGCATTGGGTTTATCCACAGGGCTGGCCTACGCCAGTGCGCTCAGTGCATCGACCGATGAAGTGATGCAATTGACCGAAGAACTTTCGGCCTTCGGCGCGGTGTATGCCACGCATTTGCGCAGTGAATTCGAACCGGTGCTGGAGGCGATGGACGAGGCTTTCCAGATTGGCCGACATGCTAAATCCCCGGTGATCATTTCCCACCTCAAATGTGCCGGTGCGGGCAACTGGGGGCGCAGTCCGCAATTGCTCGCGTCACTGGAAGAAGCGGCGAAAACTCATCCGGTGGGTTGCGACTGCTATCCGTATGCGGCCAGCTCTTCGACGCTGGATTTGAAGCAGGTTACCGACGCGCATCGCATCACCATTACCTGGTCGACCCCGCACCCGGAAATGGGTGGGCGTGACCTGATCGACATCGCCGCCGAATGGCATCTACCGCTGCTCGATGCGGCGAAAAAACTGCAACCGGCGGGCGCGGTGTATTACGGCATGGACGAGAGCGATGTCAGACGCATCCTCGCGCATCCGTTGTCGATGGTCGGGTCTGACGGGCTGCCGGAAGATCCGTTCCCGCATCCGCGTCTGTGGGGCGCGTTCCCACGAGTGCTGGGGCATTTCAGTCGTGACGTCGGGTTGTTTCCGTTGCACACCGCCGTGCACAAGATGACCGGTCTGTCGGCGGCGCGATTCGGGCTGAAGGAGCGGGGCGAGATTCGTGAAGGTCATTGGGCGGATCTGGTGTTGTTCGATCCGCTGACCGTGCGTGATGTCGCGGATTTCAACGATCCGCAGCGGGCGGCGCAGGGGATTGACGGGGTGTGGATCAATGGCGTGTTGAGCTATCGCGACGGGCAAGCGAATGGACAGCGGGCAGGACGGTTTCTGGCGCGGCAAGGCGATTTGCGCGACGGCTTTTGCTGAGTGTGTAACGGCAGGATCAAAAGATCGCTGCCTCGTTTCACTCGTGAGCTCCTACATGGGTGTGTACCTGTAGGAGCTGCCGAAGGCTGCGATCTTTTGATCTTTCGTGGATAGTGGCATTGTGAGATTAAAGAATCCTGCCAACAAGCCGAATTGCTGACATCAAGCCCAGCTACACTCTTGGGCCAATCAGTCAGGGAGCACCCCATGAGCTTCGGTAAAACCACCCCGATCCTGCGGATTTTCGATGAGGCCAAAGCTGTAGAGTTCTACGTCGATTTTCTGGGCTTCAAAATCGACTGGCAGCACCGCTTCGAGGCGAATTTCCCGCTGTACCTGCAAGTGTCGCGGGGCGAGTGCGTGCTGCATCTGTCCGAACATCATGGCGATGCCACACCGGGCTCGGCACTGCGCATCGAGACCGATGAGCTGGAGGCGTTTCAGCAGCAGTTGGTTGCCAAGGATTACAAGTTCTCGCATCCGGGCATTCAAGCGATGCCGTGGGGAAGTCAGGACATGACCATTGCCGACCCGTTTGGTAATCGGTTGGTGTTTACCAACGCGATCAGCCTCTGATCCGTAAGAAAGTATTCGGTGCAGCTACTGACGCCTTCGCTGGCAAGCCAGCTCCCACAGGGTTCTGTGTAAATCACAAATTTTGTGTACGACTCGGATCATGTGGGAGCTCCCACAGGGTTCTGTGTAAATCACAAGTTTTGTGTACGACTCGGATCATGTGGGAGCTGGCTTGCCAGCGAAGAGGCCCGTGCAGTCAACCTCTATGAGTCTGCCGAAACTCCCCCGGCGGCATCCCGCGCCGGCTCTTGAACGTGCGATGAAACGACCGCGGCTCGGTAAACCCCAGATACTGCGCAATGACCTGAATCGGCAAGTTGCTGTTGAGCAAATAATGCTCGGCCAACTCCTGGCGCAAATCATCAAGAATCTGCTGATACGACGTCCCCGCCTGATGCAACTGCCGTTGCAGCGTGCGCACCGACACCGCCAGATGCTCGGCCACCTGCTCCTTGCGCGGCAGCCCTTCCTTGAGCAACTGACGCAAAATGCTTTTCACCCGCTGCTCCAGCGACGCATCTTCCAGCGTGGCCATCAAACCCTGCGCGTGCTCCTCCAGCGTGCGCAGCAAGTGCGCATCGGCCTGACGCAACGGCAACTGCAAATACGGCAGCGGCACAATCAACGCTGAATAAGGCTGATCGAACAGCACCGGGCAGGCGAAGAACTGCTCGTATTGATCCTGCGTGGTGTCCGCCGGTTGTGCATGTTCGAGCCAGACGGCGGCGGGCGAAAGCTGCGTATCGGCGATCCAGCGTGCATATTGCACCCAGGAACCGAGCACGTTTTCCACCAGATGCCGACGAATACGTGGGCGCTGATAACGGCAGGTCCAGATCAGGTGCAGGTCGCTGCCCGTTACCTCGGTGCGGCTGACGCCCATGTCGCCCACCAGTTTTTCGAACGGCATGATGCGGCTCATGGCATCGCCCAGGGTCGCGCAATTCATGGTGATGTAACCCAGCACGCTCCAGGAATTGGGCAGGACGAAATTCGCGGCGTTCAGACCGAACAGCG
Organism: Pseudomonas sp. NPDC087346; assembly: GCF_044744235.1. NCBI lineage: Bacteria > Pseudomonadati > Pseudomonadota > Gammaproteobacteria > Pseudomonadales > Pseudomonadaceae > Pseudomonas > Pseudomonas sp. NPDC087346. The sequence continues at coordinate 39,733 of NZ_JBIUXX010000033.1, read as the reverse complement.
GATCGCCCGAGTGTTCGCAGAAATAATCGAGCAAACGTTCATGGACTTCGCCCGGCAGGCGCAGGTTGTTGTCGCTCAACTGCTGCGCCTGCAACCCGGCCGCCGCCAGCGCAGGCTCGATGGCCATGCCCAGTTGCTCGGCATGACGCACGTACTTGAGCAGTGGCGGAACTGAAGTGAAGCCGAGCGATTGCATGATCGTAATCCCTTGATCAAGGCCTGCATGAGCGGATGAATGCCCTGAAAGGTAATTTGAAACCACGACTAAAGTAAATGGCTGACGCTTGCACGACGTTTGACTCAATTGGCTACTCGATCTGGCCGGATGCGACCGTGACACTTTGCGGCGGCTGACTAGTATGGGGGCCTGAAATATCACTGATCAGACTGCAGAAAAGGAAACACGCATGCGACGCTGGAACGGCTGGGGAGATGCAAGCACGGTGGTCGAACTGCCGGCGCAGGGCGCGCAGTTTCTCAATGAGCGACTCGGCGCTGGCAGAGCGTTGCCCGACGCCACGCTGGAAGCCGCGTTGGCCCAGGTTCCGGCGTCGCGGTTGCAGGCGCACACCTTGTACAGCGTCGATGCCCATGACCGGTTGCTGCATGCGCGAGGCCAGAGCTTGCCGGACTGGCTGGCGTTGCGTGAAGGCTCGCTGGGTAACTATCCCGATGCCGTGGCATTTCCCGAGACTGCCGAGCAGATACGCCAATTGCTGGCGCTCGCTCAGGAGCAGGACTTGTGCCTGATTCCTTATGGCGGCGGAACATCGGTGGCGGGGCATATCAACCCGCCGAGTTCTGCGCGGCCGGTAGTCACGGTTTCTCTGGCGCGAATGAACCGCCTGATCGATCTCGACGAGCAGAGCCTGCTGGCCACCTTCGGCCCCGGTGCCAGCGGGCCGCAGGTGGAAAGTCAGTTACGTGCTCGCGGTTATACGCTGGGGCATTTCCCGCAGTCGTGGGAGCTGTCGACGCTGGGCGGTTGGGTCGCCAGTCGCTCCAGTGGCCAGCAGTCGCTGCGCTATGGACGTATCGAGCAATTGTTCGCCGGCGGGACGCTGGAAACTTTTGCCGGGCCGATGGAAATCGCCACTTTCCCGGCCTCGGCTGCCGGCCCCGATCTGCGCGAAGTGGTGCTCGGTTGCGAGGGCCGCTTCGGGATCATTTCCGAGGTCAAGGTGCGGGTCAGCGCATTGCCTGCCGATGAGCGTTTCTACGGCGTTTTCCTGCCGAACTGGACCAAGGCGTTGCAAGCCATTCGCCAATTGGCCCAGGCGCGGGTGCCGCTGTCGATGCTGCGTCTGTCCAACGCGGTGGAAACCGAAACCCAACTGGCGCTGGCCGGGCATCCGCAACAAATCGCCTGGCTGGAAAAGTACCTGAACCTGCGCGGGGCAGGCGAGGGCAAATGCCTGCTGACCTTCGGCGTGACCGGTAATCGTCGGCAAAACGCGCTGTCGCTGAGTCAGGCCCGACAGCATCTGAAAGCATTCGGCGGCGTGTTCACCGGCACCTTGCTCGGCAAGAAGTGGGCGCAGAACCGCTTCCGTTTTCCCTACCTGCGCGAGAACCTGTGGAACGCCGGTTACGTGGTCGACACCCTCGAAACCGCCACCGACTGGAGCAACGTCGACAACCTGCTCAGCCTCATCGAAAACAGCCTGCGCGATGCCTTGGCGGCGGAGGGCGAACGAGTGCATGTGTTCACGCATCTGTCCCATGTCTACGGCGAAGGCTCAAGCATCTACACCACTTACGTGTTTCGCCCGGCAGCCGATTATCCCGCCACACTGGCACGCTGGAAGGCGTTGAAACACGCGGCCAGTCAGACCATCGTCGACAACCACGGCACCATCAGCCACCAGCATGGCGTCGGCAAGGATCACGCGCCGTACCTGCTGCGTGAGAAAGGAGCGCTGGCGCTGGGCACTTTGCAGGCGCTGAGCCGGCACTTCGATCCGGCCGGGCGTTTGAACCCCGGCACATTGTTGCCGGAGTGACGGCCATGAGCCTCGACTGGAACGCCGCGTGGCGTCAGAAAACGCTGCCAACGCTGGCGGATGAAACCTGGGATCTGATCGTCATCGGTGGCGGCATCAGCGGTGCCGGAATTCTGCGTGAAGCAGCGCGCCGGGGCTGGCGCTGTCTGTTGCTGGAACAACGGGATTTCGCCTGGGGCACTTCAAGTCGATCTTCGAAAATGGTCCATGGCGGTTTGCGTTACATCGCCAAGGGCCAGTGGCGGCTGACCCGTGATTCGGTGCGCGAACGTCAGCGTCTGCTCGACGAGGCGCCGGGGCTGGTCGAGCCGATGAGTTTCATGATGCCGCACTACCGTGGCGGCTTTCCCGGGCCGCGAGTGCTCGGCGGTTTGTTGTCGGTGTATGACGCGTTGGCCGGGCGGCGTAGCCATCGTTTTCATGACGCACAGCAACTGCGTTATCTGGCGCCGGGGGTGAAGGAAAACGACTTGCTCGGTGGCACCTGTTTTGTCGATGCGCTGACCGATGATGCGCGTTTGGTGATGCGCGTGTTGAGCGAGGCTCGGGCCGATGGCGCGGTGGTGCTCAACGGTGTGCGCGTCGAGCATTTGCTGCGTGAAGAGGGGTGCGTCTGCGGCGTACAGATCGAAGACTGCGAGGCCGGTGTCTCCCTGCAATTGCGTTGCAGTGTGCTGGCCGTGGCGACCGGTGCGTGGGCTGAACGCCTGCGGCCGTCCGAAGCTCCACGCCAATTACGTCCATTGCGTGGTAGTCATTTATTGCTGCCGGGCTGGCGTTTGCCGGTGGCGCAGGCCTTCACTTTTCTGCACGAGCGCGACCATCGACCGGTGTTCGTTTTTCCTTGGGAAGGTGCGACGGTGGTCGGTACCACTGACCTCGATCATCACGGCGATCTGGATCAGAGTGCGAGCATCAGCGCAGATGAACTCGACTATCTGTTGGCGGCCTGCACTCAACAATTCCCCGGCGCCGAAGTGACCGCGAGCGACGTGCTCTCGACCTGGTCCGGCGTACGTCCGGTGGTCGGTAGCTCGGGCGAACATCAAGGCAAACCGTCGAATGAAACCCGCGAGCATGTGCTGTGGCAGGAGCCCGGTTGCGTGACGTTGGCCGGCGGCAAACTCACCACGTTTCGCCCGCAAGCCATCGAAGTGCTCAAGGCCTGCGCGAGCATGATCGGCCGGCCCTTCGTCGATGACGCCGCGCCCGTGTTTGCCGTGGTGCCGCCGCTGGCGATCCCTGGACTCAGCACCGGCCAGTGGCGACGTCTGGCCGGAAGGCATGGCCGCGACCTGCCGAAACTGGCGCAGCTGCTCGCCGGGGTGGGTCACGAAACGGTCGGCAGCACCGACACGTTGTGGGCGGAACTGGCCTTCGCCTGTGAGGCGGAAATGGTCCTGCATCTGGATGATTTGCTGTTGCGCCGTACCCGGCTCGGTCTGTTATTGCCCCGTGGCGGCGAGGACTCTTTCGCCGCCATTCGCCAGCTCTGTCAGCCACGTCTCGGCTGGAGCGATGAGTTCTGGCAGCAAGAGCTGCAACGTTATCAGGCCCTGTGGCAACGCCATCATGGTTTGCCGGATGTCACGCCTTGACGCCCCTTGAAGAGAGCTCCATGGATAACCACCCGAACAAGCGTTACCTGTTGGCGATCGACAATGGCACCCAGAGCGTGCGCGCATTGCTTTTCGATTTGCAGGGCAATCTGCTGGGCAAAGGCAAGGTCGAGTTGCAGGCGTATTACTCGACCCAACCCGGCTGGGCCGAGCAGGACCCGGAATATTACTGGGCGAAACTCGGTGAGGCTTGTCAGCAGGTGTGGGAGCAAACCGGGATTGATCGTTCGCAGATTGCCGGGGTGTCGCTGACAACTCAGCGCGGCACGGTGATCAACGTCGATGCCGAAGGCAAGCCGCTGCGCCCGGCGATTCTGTGGCTCGATCAGCGGCAGAGTGAAGTCGAGGGCGGCATCAAGGGGCCGTGGGGCTGGTTGTTCAAACTGGTGGGCGCGCAAGCCACTGTGGATTATTTTCGCGCTCAAGCGGAGGCCAACTGGATCGCTCGCCATCAGCCGCAAGTGTGGGCGGCGACCGACAAGTTTCTGCTGCTCTCGGGGTTTCTCACCCATCGTTTGTGCGGGCGTTTTGTCGATTCCGTGGGCTGTTGCGTCGGTTACTTGCCATTCGACTTCAAACGCCTGAAATGGGCCGCGCCGAGTGACTGGAAATGGCAGGCGCTGGCGGTACGTCCCGAGCAATTGCCGAGCCTGCACAAACCCGGGGAAACTCTCGGCTACATCACCGCCCAAGCCAGCCGTCACACCGGGATTCCCGAAGGACTGCCGCTGATTGCTGCGGGTGCCGACAAAGCTTGTGAAGTGATCGGTTCCGGCGTGGTCGATGCGAGCACGGTGTGTCTGTCGTACGGCACCACGGCGACGATCACCAGCACCCGCTCGCGCTATCGGGAAATCGTCCCGTTGATTCCGCCGTACCCGTCGGCAGTGCCGGATCAGTACAACTGCGAGGTGATGATTTATCGCGGCTACTGGATGGTCAGCTGGTTCAAGAACGAGTTCGGTTTGCGCGAGATACAGCAGGCAAAAGAGCAGGGCATCGAGCCCGAACAACTCTTCGATGAATTGGTCAACGCTGTGCCGCCGGGCTCGATGGGGCTGACTTTGCAACCGTATTGGTCGCCGGGGATTCGCGAGCCGGGCGTGGAAGCCAAAGGCGCGATGATCGGCTTCGGCGATGTGCACACCCGCGCGCATATTTACCGGGCGATTCTGGAAGGGCTGGCGTATGCCTTGCGCCAGGGTATGGAGAAAATCGAGCAGCGCTCGAAGGTCTCGATCAAGCGCCTGCGAGTCGCTGGCGGTGGCTCGCAGAGTGATGCGGCGATGCAGCTGACGGCGGATATTTTCGGTCTGCCGGCCGAGCGTCCGCATGTGTATGAAGCGTCCGGTCTGGGCGCGGCGATTTGCTGTGCGGTGGGGCTGGGGCTGCACGCGGATTTTCCCACCGCGATTGCGGCGATGACGCGGGTGGGGGCGGTGTTCATGCCGCAACCCGAGGCGCAGCAGGTCTATCAGCGCCTGTACAAAGAGGTCTATCTACGCATGTACCGGCAGCTCAAACCGTTGTACCAAAGCATCCGCAAAATCACCGGCTATCCCGCCTGAAAAAATCACCACAAATCCCCTGTAGGAGCTGCCGAAGGCTGCGATCTTTTGATCTTGTTTTTTTAAATCAAAGTCAAAAGATCGCAGCCTTCGGCAGCTCCTACAGGGATCGCATGGTTCATGCGATGTGGCGCTATCGGAGAACTTTTCTGGTGAGATTGGACAGTGTCAGCACCGGGGACGGTTGTTAGGCTCAACCCCCACAGCACATCCAATAAGAACTAAAAACAATGAAGCTGACATTTCTCCTGTTGCTGCTTTGTGCGACGACCTCGACTGCCTGGGGCTGGTCAAACCATACGGTCGGCAGCTACCTGGCGTTGCAGGATCTGCCAGCGTTGCGCGATGCGCCGCAGGTCGAAGTCGAGCCGCTGGAACAATTTCTTTCCGAGCAATATTCAGCCGTCGCCGCGCTGCTTGAAGAGCAGGAACGCTTCGCCCGCGAGCACTTCGTTCAATACCCGCAGCGTCCCGACAATCTGCGTCTGCCAGACGTACCGGGGGACAATCTGCGCCACGACTTTCTCACTGCGTTGCGGATCAATCCGCAGATCCATCTGGCGATGGTCATTCAGCCGATGCCTGGCAAAGACGTGCCGGAACGAGAGCATCTCAAGGCCGAGCAGGTGATGGTCGAGCAAACCCTCTCACCATGGAATCGTCAGCGTTTCATTCGTCTCGACGACCACGAAAAAGTCACTGCGCTGGCAGTGTTGGCCACCGCTGCCGACGAGCCGGATTACGGTCATGACATCAACCTGTTCAGCGACAACCCCGGCGCAGTTGGCGCTCTGTATGGCTTCGGCCCGCAGCCGTTCGGCGATGCGCGGTTTCAGTACAGCTCGCAGGCGCCGTTTCACATGGGCTTCTTCCATGAAAGCCCGGTGGTGTATGCGGCTGCCGGATTTCTCGAGCGCAGTTGGCCGGACTGGCGCGCCTATCAGTACATGGGGCTGGCGCGACTGGCGTTCGCCACGGGTCATCGTTACTGGGGTTATCGCTTTCTTGGCTGGGGTCTGCATCACGTACAGGACCTGACTCAGCCGTATCACGCCAAGCCATTGCCCGGTGTCGAACTGGCCAGCCTGCTGTTGCTGGAAGGCAAGGCGCTGGCCGGTTTCGATGCTGACAAAAAGGCCTCCATCGAGCGGGTCGCCACCCGGCACATGGAGGTCGAGAAGTATCAGTCCACCTGGCTGCGCCGTGTGCTGCGTGCCGGTCAGGCACATCCGATGCTCGACGCCTACACCGATTCAGCCCAGGACCAAGCTTATCCGCCGTACTCCGTGGATTACCTGCGCGAAGTGGTGAGCGCCGAGTCCGTCGAAGACTCCGGCGCGTTCGATGAAGCCATCGGTCAGTGGCTGGAAACCGCACCGGTCACCAGTGATTTCAGTAGTGGCAATCAGCTGCAACGCGAAGATTTCAACCATCCGGCACTCAACGAGCAACTGTTCAAATTGCTCGGCCATTTCGGCGCGCACAGCCGGATTTATGTCAGCACGGGATTGGCCCCATAGCCATCGCAGCAACACCAAAAACAATAAGAACAGGGAAGGAGAACACAGATGATCAACACCCGATTTCGCCTGACCGGCGCGGCGCTCCCCGGCGTCGGCCTGGCAGGGCTGCTGCAACTGTGCTCGATCGATGGTGCGCATGCCGTGGAGTTCAGCGTGCTGGACAAACAGGTCACCGGTTCGATCGACACGACCCTGTCCTACGGGCGTTTATGGCGGGTGCAGGGCCGGGACAAGAACAACGATGACGTCAACACCAACGACGGTAATCGCAACTTCGACACCGGGCTGGTTTCCGAGGTGTACAAGATCACCTCGGAGCTTGAGGCCAACTATCAGAACTACGGATTGTTCGTGCGCGGCACGGCGTTTTACGACACGCAGTTGATGGACAAACGCAACGATTACTACCGCAACAACAGTCCGTCGCAACCGAGCCAGAGCTACCCGAACGACGACCGTTTCACCAGTCAGACTCGCGATATCGCCGGCAGCCGGATCGAGATGCTCGACGCCTACGTCCACGGCAGTTGGGACGTTGCGCAGATGCCGGTCACTGCGCGTGTCGGGCGTCAGGTGTTCAACTGGGGCGAGGGGATTTTCTATCGTGGCGGGATCAACACCACCAACCCGGTGGACGCGGCCAAGTACCGCTTGCCCGGTGCCGAGGTCAAGGAAGTGCTGGTGCCGGTGGAGGCGCTGAGCTTCAACGTCGGCCTGACCGACAGCCTGACCATGGAAAGTTTTTATCAGACCAACTGGAAAGAAACCCGCATCGATCCGGTCGGTACGTTCTATTCGCAGACAGACCTGTTCGCCGACGGCGGCAACACCGGTTACAACAATTTCAGCGGCACCGCCCTCGACACGCCAGTGCCGGGTTTTGGCAACGTCATCGGTCTGTACAGCGCACTGGGTAATAACCCGACGCTCGGTCCGGCGCTGAAAAGCACTGGCCTGTACGCCAACGGCGTGACACCGGCCTACGGCAACACCCTCAAGGTCGCGTCCATCGGCAAGGATTACAACGCGCGCAACGACGGCCAGTTCGGCTTCGCTTTTCGCTACATCGCCGAACAACTCAACAGCACCGAGTTCGGCTTGTACATGGTCAATTACCACGCCAAGGAACCGACCATCGCCGCCGATCTTGGCGGTTACAAGGGCATCGACATGAACGCCCTGACCAACATGCTTACCCCGGTCGCCGGTAGTCAGGCCGGGGCACTCGCTAACGGTCTGGCCACCGCCGATGTCATGGGCAATATCCAGGCGCATCGACGCTACGCCGAAGACATCCGCATGTACGGTTTCAGCTTCAACACCACGCTGGGCGAGGCCTCTGTGTTCGGCGAGATCGCCTATCGGCCGAACCTGCCCATCGGCGTTGCGGCCACCAACGACTTGATCGGTGACCTGGCCAACGGTGCCGCTGCGGCGGTGACCGGCAAGGCGATCAACGTCGGCGGGCAGATGGTCACGCTGAACAGCGAGATCAATAACGCCGAGCGCGTCGAAGCCTTCAACACCTCGCTGGGGAGCATCTACAACTTCGGCCCGACTCTGTCGTTCGACTCGATGTTCGGCGTGTTCGAACTGGCCTCCGAGCATTTGCGCGGCAGCAGTCTGCAATACACCGCTTACGACGGCAGCAAACGTTACTACGCCGGCACCGGTAACTATTCGTATGTGTCCGGCGGCGATCGCGACGATCAGGTCAACCGTGATTCTTACAGCTACACGGTGATGTTCAACGGCACCTGGAACGATGTGTACGCCGGGGTCAACGTCTCGCCCTACGTCGTCTACAAGGATGACTTCAAGGGCAACAGCTATCAGGCAGGCAATACGATCGAGGGCCGCAAGGCTTACACGCTGGGGATCAAGGCCAACTACCAGAACAAGCTCGAAGCCGAGCTGCAATACACCGAGTTCTATGGCGGCGGACAGGACAACGGCCTGCGTGACCGCGACAACGTTGGCTTCAACCTCAAGTATTTCTTGTGAGTTCCAATCATCCCCCCTGTGGGAGCGGGCTTGCCCGCGATGACGGCAGCACTTTCGACATCCATGTTGGTTGATCCACCGCTATCGCTGGCAAGCCAGCTCCCACAGGGTCCTGTATTTTGGAGAAGAACATGTTTCACATTTCAAGACTGACCAAGACTTCGTTGGCGCTGGTTCTTGGCTTGGCTGCAGGCAGCGCACTTGCCGCGATCAGCCCTCAGCAAGCCGAGCAACTGAAAACCACCCTGACGCCATTCGGCGCCGAGAGGGCCGGCAACGCCGCCGGGACGATTCCCGCCTGGGCGGGCGGCATCACCCAGGCACCGGCCGGCTACAAACCGGGTCAGCATCACCCCGATCCCTACGCGGCAGACAAGCCGCTGTTCACCATCACCAAAGTCAACCTTGACCAGTACAAGGCCCACCTCAGTCCGGGCCAGATCGCGCTGTTCAACAGTTACCCTGACACTTTCCAGATGCCGATCTACACCACTCGCCGTTCAGGCTCGGCGCCGCAGTGGCTGTATGACAACACCTTCAAGAACGCGACCTCGGCCAAGCTGCTGGAGGGTGGTAGCGGTTTCTCCGATGCCTACGGCGGCGTGCCGTTTCCGGTGCCCAAGGACGGGATCGAAGTGCTGTGGAATCACATCACCCGCTATCGAGGCATCTACGTGGTCCGCCGTGCCTCCGAAGCGCCGGTACAGCGCAACGGCAGCTTCGCGCTGGTGACTTCGCAGCAGGAAGCACTCTTCAATTACTACCGTCCGGGCGGGCAGTTTGCCGATCTGAAAAACATCCTGTTTTATTACCTCGCATTCGTGAAGAGCCCGGCGCGGTTGGCCGGTGGTGCGGCGTTGATTCACGAGACGCTGGATCAGCTCAAGGATGCGCGTCAGGCCTGGGTCTACGACGCCGGCCAACGCCGCGTTCGTCGTGCGCCGAACCTTGCCTATGACACGCCGATTGCCTCATCAGATGGTCTGCGCACAGCCGACGACACCGACCTGTTCAACGGCTCGCCGGACCGCTACGACTGGAAGCTCAAGGGCAAGCAAGAGGTCTACATTCCGTACAACAGCTACAAAGTCGGCAGCCCCGACGTGAAGTACGCGCAATTGCTCACACCGGGCCACCTCAACCCGCAATACACCCGTTATGAGCTGCACCGAGTCTGGGTGGTCGAAGGCACGCTGAAACCGGGCGCTCGGCATATCTATTCGAAACGCGTGCTGTTTCTCGACGAGGACAGCTGGGGTGCCGCACTGGTCGATCAATACGACGGGCGAGGGGAGTTGTGGCGGGTGTCGATGGCCTACCTGAAAAACTTCTACGACCTGCCGACCACCTGGAGCGCGCTGGACGTCTTCCACGACTTGCAGGCCCGCCGTTACTACGTGCAGAACCTCGACAACGAAGAGTCGGAAACCGTCGACTTCGCCCAGGCAGTGCCGGAAGACGCGTATTTCATGCCGTCAGCCTTGCGCCAACGCGGAACCCGCTGAGAGGCGAATCACGATCTCTGTTGGAATTCAGTGGATATCGAGGTGACTGACCTTACGCAATCGCGAGCAGGCTCACTCCTACAAGGGCAGCGGGTTGAACACATATTCTGTGAACAACCAAAAACACTGTAGGAGTGAGCCTGCTCGCGATCTGTTTTGTCGCTTCAGCGCTGAGCGAAAGTCAGACGCGGAAGTGGCTGACCAGCGTCTGCAACTGGCCGCCCAAACGTGCCAGTTCAATGCTGGACTTGGCGGTTTCGTCGCTGGCGGCGGCGGTCTGTTCCGAGACGTCGCGTACGTTGATGATGCTGCGGCTGATCTCTTCGGCCACGGCGCTTTGCTGTTCGGCGGCAGCGGCGATCTGCTGGTTCATCGACTGAATGTTCGACACCGTGCGGGTGATGTTTTCCAGAGACGAACCGGCCTTGCGGGTCAGCGCTACGCTGCTGTCGGTCAGGGCGCGGCTGTTGTTCATTACCGCCGAAACCTGTTGAGTGCCGTTCTGCAGACCGGCGACCAGACCTTCGATTTCCTCGGTGGATTTCTGCGTGCGCTGAGCCAGGCCGCGCACTTCGTCGGCAACCACGGCGAAACCACGACCGGCTTCACCGGCACGCGCCGCTTCAATCGCCGCGTTGAGTGCCAGCAGGTTGGTCTGTTCGGCGACGGCTTTGATCACGTCCATCACGCTGCCGATCTTGTCGCTTTCCTGTTGCAGCACGCTCATGGCTTCGGTGGAACGCGCCACTTCGCTGGCCAGACGCTCGATCTGCGCGATGGCTTCGTTGACCACTTTGTCGCCTTCGCGGGCCTGGCCGTCAGCGGCGGCTGCGGCTTGCGAGGCTTCTTCGGCGTTGCGCGCGACTTCCTGCACGGTGGCAGTCATTTCGTGCATCGCAGTGGCAACCTGATCGGTTTCGATTTTCTGGCTGTTGACGCCGGCACTGGTCTGCTCGGTAACGGCTGACAGCTCTTCGGCGGCGCTGGCGATCTGTGTGACGCCGTCGCGGATGCCGCTGATCAGGTCGCGCAGGGTCACGCCCATACGTGCGATGCCTTGTTGCAGCACGCCGATTTCGTCGCGGCGGGTGACTTTGACATCTTGCGTCAGGTCGCCGCTGGCGATGCGCTCGACCACGGCCAGGGTTTCTTGCAACGGGCGGGTGATCTGACGGGTGATGATCACCGCAGCAATCACGCCGACCAGCAGTGCCAGCAGGGTGCTGATCAACTGGAAGGTCCGCGCCTGAGCGCTTTCGATGTCACGGCGGTCGAGTTGAATCTGGTACAGCTGCTCGCTCAGGGCCACGATGGTGGTGCCCTGATCGGTCATTTCCTTACGCGCCTGCACGGCGTCAGTGTTGGCGTTTTTATAGGCCATCAACGCGCTGCGATAGTTGACCAGTGCGGTCTCCAGTTGACGCAGGGTGTCTTGCTGGCTGTCGGCAAAGTGCACGCTGAGTTGCTTGAGGCTGGCGATGGCCACGTCGAGTTGGCCGACGGCTTTCTGCTCGGTCTCGGCGTTGGTGGTGGCGGTGTAGCCGCGCACTTCGTAGCGCGCCAGGATGAACGCTTCCTTGGCGGTGGTGATCGCCTGGAACTGTTCGAAACGCTGTTCGCTCATGGCCATCTGCTGGACGCGGTTGCTGATCGACTCGATCAGGTTGTAGGCGCTCTCGGCGTTGACGCTCATGGTGTCGCGGGCGCTGTTACCGGTGCGGTAGGCATTGCGCATTTTGTTCAGGGACGTCTGGTACTCGGCGATGGTCGCCGCCTGCTCCTTGAGCAGTTTGACGTTTTCCGGGCTCTTGAATTTGCTGATCAGCGCTTGTTGCTGGGCGGCGAAACCTTCAAGGGTGGTCTGCACATTCTGCGCGGCGGTTTCGTCGCCGTTGGTCAGCATGTATTGCAGGCGCACCACGCGCAGTTTGGTCAGGCCGGAGTTGAGCTGGGTGATATCGCTCATCCAGTTGCTGCGGTCAATCAGGCCGCCGAGGCTGGTCCAGCCAGTCAGGGCGAGGACGCAGGTCAGTGCCAGAACCAGGCCGAAGCCCAGGCCCAGTTTGAGGTTCACGCTGATGTTGCCGAACCAGCTATTCATAACAATTCCTCCAGAAACGTTGGTTTCTTGATCGTCAGTTAGGCTGGAAGATTGTTGTTTTTTTGAGCCAGCAAGGGTGTTAGCAGGTCTGTATCGGCCGCAAACGCGAGAGCTGAAAGGATTTTGTCCTGTGGAATTTGTAACAAGGAAATCCCAAGGTTTTTTTCACAAGAGTTTCACTGGCTGCCCACGGGCAGATCTTTACCCTCGCCGCATCGTGATAAGTGACGCATGCCGGTGAGGTGCCTTTTTGTGGAATTGAGACTGAGTCTGTTCGGCGTAAAACGCTCGATTGATCTGAGCGGGCTGGCGCGCTTTCGCAATACCTGGGTGGTATTGGCGGCGTCGGTGCTGGTCATTCCGTTGACCCTGTGGCTGCTCGCGCCCTCCGCAGTGCCTGATCTGGCCCACGGTAATGCGTCCGGGGCCAAGGCCTTGGCGACGGGGTGGGCCAAGGGCGAGATGATCGTTCTTGTGCGCCACGTCGAGCGTTGCGATCACTCGAAGGCGCCGTGCCTGAGCGGCGACGACGGCATTACCGACCGTTCGCGCAGAGTTGCAGTCAGCGTCGGCGCGCAGTTTGAACACCTGGGCCTGGACAAGGCCGACATCTACAACAGCCCGGTACTGCGCACCGTGCAGACCGCCGGCTACATGTTCAACAAGGCTGCCACCGGCGAAGACTGGTTGATCAATTGCAAGGGCCGCATGTTGCAGGATGCTCTCGCGCACAAAGTGCCCGGGCGTAACCTGATTCTGGTGACCCACAGCGAATGCATGGCGCAACTGGAGAAAGACCTCAAGGTGCCGGCGTCGAACCTCGGCTACGGCGCGTCACTGTTCGTTTCCGCTGCCAGCCCGGCGGCCCCACAGATGCTCGGCTTCATTGAAGCTTCCGACTGGCGCACGGTGACCACCCGATGACTTCACGTTTTTATGCAATCAACTTCGGCATCCCGCTGGTTTGCGCGGCGCTGGTGTTCTGCCTGTTCGACATGACCAACATCGATGTCGCCTTCAGCAACCTGTTGTTCGATCCGCTGACCCACAGCTTTCCGCTCGACAAGATTCACTTCTTCGAGAAACTTACCCACAAGTGGGCGCGGATCATTCCGAACTGGACAGCGGAAATTGCGCTGATCGGGGCGATGCTGTCGGTGGTCTGGCCGCTGGTCAATCCACAGAAACGTCCGCGTCTGGCAGGCTTTCTGGAACGTAGCAAAGTCGCGCCGTTACTGCGATTTACCGCCGATCATCGTCGGGACTTTCTGTTTGTGGTGGTTGCCTTCGCGGTTTGTACCGGGGTGATTCATTTTCTCAAGTCGCACACCAGCGTTTACTGCCCGATCGAAACCACGCTTTACGGCGGCCAGATGGCCCACATCGAGTGGTACAGCAACTTCCAGTTGTTCCATGAAGCCGGTGCTGGCCGTTGCTGGCCGGGTGGGCATGCGTCGGGCGGCTTTACCATGATGGCGCTGTACTTTGTCGCACGCCGTTATCAATGGCGTTTCTCCAGCGCCTTGTTGTGGGGCTCGTTGTTGCTCGGTTTCGTTTATGGCACCACGCGGGTTCTGCAAGGCTGGCATTACATGTCGCACACGTTCTGGGCCGGGGTGTTTGTCTGGCTCGCGTGTTTGCTGACGGCGCTGGCGTTTTATGGGCGGGCGCGGCTGGATAAGCCGGTGCTGCAAAAATCGCAGAAGGCTGAGTACGCCGCAGAACCACAGACTTCAATCTGATTGTGGTGAGGGGATTTATCCCCGATGGCTGCGTAGCGGCCCAAAAGAGGGGCTGCTGCGCAGCCCATCGGGGATAAATCCCCTCGCCACGAAAGACGTGTTGCTCCGATGGTGGTTTCAGTAGCTGACGAAGTAGTACGCCTGGCGCCCGACCATCAGCGACTTGAGCACCTTGAACGGCGCGACAGGGTCGCTGTCTCCGGCCATTACCGCCACATGGGAAGTGGAGGCCGCAAGAAAGTCCTTAAGTTGCGCATCGGTATCCAGTCCGTTAAGCACACTCTGCGTATAAAACACGCTGGCGCCGCCCAACCGTTCGTTGGCCTGAAACAGCGCAACCTGATGACCGCTGGCTTGCAGGGTCTGGATGTGTTCGGTCAGTGGCAGGAAGGACAGTTCTTTGTCGGCGCGCGGCAACGCCCATTGCGCGGCAGCCAGATAGCTGCCGATGACCAGCGTCAGTACGCCGATGGTCAGGGGCTGACGGTGGCGGGCAATCCGGCCAACCAGGCGTTGCGTGCTTTCACGCTGTTTCAATCTCTCCCACAACACGCCCGCGTACTCAGCCGCGATCACCGCAGCGGCCGGGGTCATCGACATCAGGTACACCGTGCGCTTGCTCGACGCCAGGGTCAGCATGATGAATTGCGCAACGATCCACAGGCTGAAAAACAGCAGATAACGGTTGGCTTTCAACTCCTTTCGGAAGTGCCACAACCCCAGGTACACCAGAATATTCCACGGCAGGAACGCTTCCGGTAATTTGGCGAGGTAGTAATAGAACGGTTCGTAGTGACCGGCCTCGACGAACGAGCCACTGAAGCGCCCGACGCTGTTGGTCAGCAGCACTTCGCCAACGGCTTGCGCGCCGCCTCGCTGATAGAGCACCGCCAGCCAGATCAGCAGCGGTATCAGGCCGGCCAGCGTCAGCAGTCCCGGGCGCAGCCAGTCGCCGATTTTCAGGCGCTTGTCCATCAGGTTGTCCGCCAGCAAGTAGGCAAAAATCACCACCCCCGGCATCGCCAGACCGAGCACGCCCTTGCTCAACGTGGCAATCGCAATGCCGGCGACAAACAGCAACGAATTCCCCATCGTCGACGAGCGTTGCGCCTGAAAGAACGCCAACAGTGCCATGGTCACACCGAGCGCCAGCAGCGCATCCTCTCCGACCCCGCGCACGTTGCTCCAGTAACTGGCCATGGTCGCCAGCAGAATGCCCGCCGTCCACGCGATCATTTTCGGCCGCTCGAAGCGGCGCAGCATGCCGTACAGCAACATCACGCTGAGCAACCCGGCCACCGCCGACGCCAGCCGCACCGCCCACGGCGAAACACCGAACACGCGCATGGCGCCGGCGTCCAGCCACAGGCTCAGGGGTGGTTTTTCCAGGAACGGGGCGCCGAACAGACGCGGTGTCACCCAGTCATCGTCCAGATGCATTTCCATTGCGATCCCGGCGACCCGGGCTTCAGTGGAGCCTTGCAGTTGATGGTTACCCAGTGCGAAAAAAAACAGCAGGGCGGCAAGCAAGAATAGTGAAGTGGCGGCACGAGGCATGAGTTTCAGGCAACCGGATAGGGTGAGAATCAGGAGAATACTTCGCCATTGCTTAACAAATTGTGAAACTCATCCAAGTCGTCGCGACTAGCGCTGATCCGGCGCTTCGAATTGCTGATTGACCCGTGAGGTCAGCACATGATCCTGCCAGCGTCCGGCAATGTTCAGATACGCCTTGGCGTAGCCTTCCTGCTCAAAGCCCAGACGCTCCAATAGCCGGGCGCTGCGCTCGTTGCCGGGAATGTAGTTGGCCATGATCCGGTGCAGGTTCTGGCTGTCGAACATATAGCTGATCGCCGTTTCCAGCGCCTCTTGCATCAAACCCTGACCCTGATGGTCTGCATCGATGTGATAACCCAGATAACACGCCTGAAACGCCCCGCGAATGATCCCGCTGAAATTACAGGCGCCAATCATCTGCTCACCATCGTGCGTCAGTAGCGCGAAATGCACCGCGAGCCCGACTTCGAAAGCGCTGGCCTGCACTTCGAGGCGTCGGCTGATTTGCTCGGTGGAGAAATAATCGGTGGTGCGGATCGGCGACCACGGCGCGAGATGACGCTGGTTGCGCTGGTAAAAAGCGCTTTCCAGGTGCGCCTGTTCCGGGGCAAGTACCGCGAGGGTCAGGCGTTGGCAGCGCAGGGAAAGCAGCGGCATCGGGTGCTCCAGTGAGTGAGGCCAAAGGGCAGAATTGCCCGATGCGGCAGAAAATACAAACGGGTTGTGAATGAGCAGCCCTATAAATCTGGCGGCCAGTTGCACATGCAAGAATGGGGTATGCCTTTTTACATAAAAGAGGTTTCGAGCAATTTTCAGGGAGCGTGCAATGGAATTCGCGTTTACGGTCGGCCCGGAGTCGCTGACGTTGAGGTCCCCGGACCCGGCGTTGTGCGAGGCGTTCCAGCGAGCGCTGAATGTCAGTTATCCGCAGCATTCGGAGTTTTTGCACTGGGCCCGACCACACACCACCGAGGAGCAGGCGCTTGAATCCTTGCTGCGTGCTCGTGATCAGTTCTGCGATGAAACCGGTGAGCGCCGATGGTTCATCGTCAGTGCTGACGGGCAATCCATCATTGGCTGTATCGGCTTGAAACCGCGTCAACATGGCCGTTTTGTTGTTGGTTACTGGGTCAACACTGAACATTCGGGCAAAGGCTATATGTGCGCTGCTCTTGCGTTGTTGGTGAGGTATTGGCCTGACTCGACGTTTTACCTGACCACTTCGTCGGCCAATCTACGCAGCCAGCGCCTGGCCGAAGCGGCGGGCTTTGCCTTGATCAGGGTTCACCCTCGGGCTCGACAATCGCAATGCCATGGTGTGCAAGACACATACGTGTATCGCTTCGCCGCCAAACGCCAGGCAAAAAAAAGCCCGCAGGAGAGCGGGCGAACCGTAGTTTCTTGAATGAGCGAGTGGACTGTACAGGTTTGATTACAAGGGAGCGGTGAAGAAAAATTCATCTGGTTTGTCGCGCAATTCATCCCGCTTACAAGGCGTGCAAAACGCAGTCGGCGTAAACAGCGCTTCACGCTGAGGAGCCTCGGCAGTCATCATAGGCAACTAAATGCATGACGGACTGTTCAGGCAAGCCAATCGGCAAGCCTTCTCTGATTCAGAGCCCGCGTCGCAAAACCGGATGATTTATCTACAAGGAGTAGAAGCACATGTTGCATCGCATTGTTCCCATGATCCTGGCTGCGGTCGTCTGCTGCGCGCAGGCCGAGGCTCAGGTCCCGACAATGCCGGCCCCTAACGCGGCGGCGCTGTGGCGCGACGCACAACGCTTGAACCGCGAAGGCTTGTTGGCGCAGGCCACGGTTGCAGCTAGAGCGGCCATGGAGACCGGACGCAGCAGCGGTGGCGTCCTCGACTTCACCGACCTTGATGCTGGAACCTTGTTGGTTGAATTGCTGCACAAGCAGGCCCGATACGACGAAGCCCGCCAAGCCGCGCAGGAGCAGATTGCGTACTGGGACCGGCAAGCTGCCGCCGACGGGCGCTCGAACCGACGCGATTCGCGAATTATCAGCATGCTTGGCCGGGCTATCGAAGCGAGCATGCAGGCGGGTGAAAAAACACAGGTCACCCGTCTGCAGGAAAAACTGTTCGCCGTTGCCAGCCCCGATGCCGGTTTATGGAGTTTGTCGCCGCAGGAGCCGCGCTTGCGCTACACCCTGGCTGATTTTTCGATGCCGCTGATGCTCGGGCAGTGGAAAGTGACGAAGTTCGAGCCAGCGGCAAGACGCGATGACAACACCTATGTCCTTTATACGCAGGAGTTGAAGGGCGGGCGTTTAAGTGCCGAGATCGCCTTGTCTTATGACGAAGCCCAACGCAGGGTAAGTGCCGCACAGCGCCAGGAATCGCTCAAGTCCTACCAGCAGCGACACCAGGCAACCCCACTTGAATTGGCGATGCCTGATCTCGCCCTTGATGGCCTGACATCTTTCAAGCGCGGAGAGCCATCGGTGTGTGAGGGTAAGGAGTGCATCAATGTTCACTGGCTGATGCAACGTGGCGATTGGCGCATGGACATCGATGTAACGTTTGCTCCGGGAGACGAGGCTCTGGCCGCGGAGCAAATGCACCAGTTGTTTGCCGCGCTGAAATGGAACAGCGCACCACCGTTGTTTCGCCAGCGGCCGATGGCCGAGCAAGTTCGCGATATCGAGTCAACTGCAGCGATTCCCGGTGGCATGAACAAGGCGGCTCATCTGGCGCAGCAGGCGCTGCCCGATGCGTACTTTGCGCCAGAAATCGCACGGCTGCAGACCTACATTGGCCTGGCGCAATACCGCCAGGGAAACCTCGACGCTGCACGCCACTCGCTGGACGTGGCCATGCCTGCCTGGGAGAGCGCCTATGCCGATGAAATCCTCCGCCACAATGCGTTCGACTACGCAGCGGACATTGCTTATCGCCAGGGGCGAAACCAGGAGGCTGTCGCACTGAGCCGCAAACTCATCGCGTGGATGGAAACTGGTGCGACGTTAGGCTGGGCCGTACCGAACGACGGAAATACCTTGGTCAACCGCATCAAAGGCGTGCACTTACCTCTGCGGGTCGGCGATTACCGTGTGCGCATGGAATCCCAAGGTCGTTTCTTTTATGAAAACCTGCAGACCGGGGCACAACTGGGTCTCATCTTGGGCATGTCGCAGTCGTCTGACCAGGAACTGGAATTGTTGCTGCGGGACTTCATGTCGAAAACCCTGAGCCTGCAAGCCGCCGGTGTACGCAAGACAGGGTTTTCACCCAAGTCGGATGCCAGTGGCGGCGCTCAGCCAAGCGGACACCAATGGGAGTTCGATGTGACGCCGCTGCCGGACGAACAACAGGTCTCCAGTGAGGACCTGTTCAGTGGCATCACGCACAAGACACCGACGAAGATGGTCTTCTGGATCGTCGATCGCAAAGAGCAACGATCGATGCTGCGCGCACCTGTCACGGACAGTGGTCGATCAAGGCTCGAAGCGGAACAAATTGCCAAAGCGCTATCGTGGTAGAGGCGGGTTGCCGGGGCTGGATTTATCCTGCCTCCGGCATTTTGAGCTGACTCAGGGCATGTGATCCGCCGCGAAATCAGCCTCTGAGCGCGCCCGCAGTCGGCCCTTGCGGCAAGCTTCCTGAAAGCGCTCGAAGTCGCGTTCGTTCTGCTCGGTATAGTTTCGCGAGTATTTGACCAGCGCATCCGCCAGTGCATCGCCCTTGCCGATGTAACCGCTGATCTGTGCTGCGTTACCGGAGGCCTTGGCATGGGCGCGGGCCAGTGCCCGACCGCAAACCCGGGCGTAGGCGGCGAAGGTTTCGGCGTCGAAGTTTTCCAGTTCGGCGGAAATCTTCATGTCGCGTAATTGCCGCACATAAAAATGCCGACCGTTGGGGCCGGTGGTCCAGCCGAGGAACAGATCACTGGCCGACTGCATCAATCGCTGCCCTTCGACCACCCGTTGCCCTTCGTGACGCACCCGGCATCTGGCCTTGACGTAGTCGGCCAGCACCGAGCGCCGCGCTTCCTTGAATTGCAGAAACAGTGGGCATTCCTGATCGTCAGTCAGCAGCGCCACCAGACAGCGGGTGCCGACACTGCCGACGCCGACCACTTTGAACGCCATGTCATGCACGTTAAAACGCGATAGCAACTCGCGTCGGTCAGCCTGAAGCGTGCCCCGATAATCACGCATGAACGTGTCATACAGCGGGCGCCAATCCGAGAGCCGCAACCAGTCATCGTCGGCGTCCAGCAGCGTCGTATTTTTGTGCAGATGGAAAATCTCCGGCAGGTCATCGCGAATAATCAGATGCCCCTTGGCATCGCGCTCGCTGATCTTTGGGAGCAGTTCGGCGTGGGTGCGCCGCTCGGCTTTGTCGATGGCGCGTTGCACATGTTCCAGCGCACTCTTGCGCGCCTGATCGAGCAAATCTTCGTAGCGAATGGATTCGTACCAGGTTTCCAGCGCACCTTGTTCGGCGCACTCGAGCATGGTCGCTTGATAAGCGCTGACCATCTGCCGGCAGACATCTTCCTCGACTGAATCGCCGTGGCGCAGATCCCTCGCCGCTACCACAAAACTTGCCGCCAGCCGTTTTAGATCCCACTCCCACGGTCCGGGATGGGCTTCGTCGAAATCATTGACGCTGAACAGCAGATTGCGCTCCGGCGTGGCAAACCCGCCGAAGTTCATCAAGTGCGCGTCCCCACAGATCGGCCCGGTCAGCCCCATGTCCGGCGTGCTCGACAGATCGTGGGCCTGCAACAACGCATTGCCGCGAAAAAAAGTAAACGGCGAGACCAGCATGCGCCCGTAACGCAGTTCGACCAGCGATGCGACGCGGCCCTGACTCGATGCCTTGATCAACGGGATCGGGTCACGGTTCATCTTGCCGGTGGTTGCCTGAGCGCTTCGCGAGCAGTCCTTGCGGGCATCCTTGCCTTGTTGCATACGGTCTTTGAGGGTGGTCATGAGCGCTCTTTTTGTCGGCGTTGGAGGGCGATTGCGCTGTGAGTGTAGAAGGGGTTTCGCGGTTTATCCGGCGGGCTGCATAACGACTAATCTCTACTTCAGCGTTCGTCCGATCCCGCGACCCGGAAACAGGGAGGCTCGTGCTTTCACTGCTGATCTCGTTGCTGCTGGCCTTCCTCATCGGCTGGGTGTCCCAGCGCATGGGCATGTGTCTGGTGAATGCCACCGGGCAACTGTTGCGGCGCCGGCCGACGTTGTTTGTCGCGCTGATTTCCTGCGGCTTGTTCGGCCTGCTGCTGGGGCCGTTGTATGGCGCGTTCGGCTTTAGTCAGCCGCTGTTCATTCCTGAAGTCGGTTATGGCTCGCTGGTCGCTGGCGGCCTGTTGTTCGGTCTTGCTTCGGTGCTGAATGACGGGTGCAGCGTCGGCACTCTGACCAAACTGGCCAGCGGTCATTTCGCTAAAGCGTTCACGGTGATCGGTTGGGTGCTGGGCATCGTCCTCTGGCATCAGCTGAACATGCTCGCCGAGCACAAAATCCTGCAAATGCCGACGATTTCCAGCCACCAGTATTGGCTGACCATCAGCATCGTGCTGCTGGTGCTGCTGTTCTTGATCCGCATCCACGGCGACCGGCGCGTGGTGGTTTCAAGCATGCTGCTTGGCGCGCTGACCAGCGCCCTCTACACCTTCGAACCACTGTGGACGCCGAGCGTGTTTTTCTATGACGTCTCGCGCCTGTTTTGGGCGATGGATGAAAGTGCGCTGACCGTGCAGCGCTTGGCCGTGTTCGGCATGCTGATGCTGGGCATGCTGGTTTACACCTTGCACCGCCAGACTTTTCGCTATCAGCGGCTGGAAAAGTCAGCAGTGGGGCGTCATCTATTGGCGGGCGTATTGATGGGGATTGGCGCCTCGATGATGTTGGGCGGCAATGACTCGCAGATCCTGCTGGTGTTTCCAACGATGACCTGGATCGGCGTGGTACCGCTGGCAGCGATTGTGTCGGGGATTTTGCTGGGAATTGGCGGGCGGGCAGTGTTGCGCGATAACCCGAAATGGCTGTCGGGTTATCGCTGAGCAGATGTCTTCAGGGCGCTTTGTTGCTGTTCGTTTTGTCGTCGGCAAGGATCAAGGTCACCGTGTATTTGGCCACTGCATCCCGCCGTGCGGCGTTGCGCATCAGGTAAACCTGTACCGTGTATTCGCCATCGGCCGGTAACGGACCAGCAAAGTGATTACCCTTGATCGAGCCGTTGAACAGCGCCTCATCCGAGCCCTTGGCGATGACATTGAAGTACGCGGACGTGCTGGACGGTTTGAAGTCGACGGTCAAAATCTGCCCGGCCTTGGCGTTCAGTTTGTATTCGTCGGTTTGGTAGCCCTTGATTGACTGTTTGAACTGCACACTGCCGACGGAGCTTTTGTAGGTGACTTGCTGAACCCGTGGGGCGGGCGCGTCGGCTGCGATGGCGGGCAGGGAAACCAGTAGGGCCAGAGCGGCGGCGATGTGGATTTTCATGTTTCTCCTCCTGAGTATTGATGGCGCATACGCGTAACCGTGGCGTTGAGTATAAGTTTGCATCCTTCGGCGGGGAGACTTACTGCCCAAATCAGTTATTCCGGCACGAATAAACTGTTCACATAATTCTCACTCGGGTCAGGTGATGATGCTCATCTGTTCCCATCAGCCTGACAGGGCGAATCCCATGATGAATTTGAGCGTGGTCTACGCGCTGATTGCGGCGGCGTTGTTTGGCGCCAGCACGCCGCTCGCCAAACTGTTGGGCATGCAGACGTCTCCCATTCTGTTGGCCGGATTGCTTTATCTGGGCAGCGGCCTGGGCCTGAGCATCGTGCGCGTTGTTCGTGATCGAGGCTGGCGCTCCCCCGGACTTGCAGCCGGAGAGTGGCCATGGCTGGTTGGTGCGATTTGCTTCGGAGGCGTGCTTGCGCCGGTTGCACTGATGTTCGGTTTGACCAGGACTTCGGGTTCAACTGCGTCGTTGATGCTCAACCTGGAATCGGTGCTCACGGCGGTATTGGCGTGGGTGGTGTTCCGGGAAAATGCTGATCGACGAATGGTGATCGGCATGCTCGCAATCGTTGCCGGCGGCGTCGTTCTCTCGTGGCCGCAACGGACGGTGTCGGCGGAAGACTGGATCGGACCGCTGGCGGTGGCATTCGCCTGCCTCTGTTGGGCCATCGATAACAACCTGACCCGCAAAGTCTCAGCCTCCGACGCTGTGTTTATCGCCGGCAGCAAAGGTCTGGCGGCGGGTCTGGTCAATTGCTGTCTGGCATTGGCGATAGGCACGCAGTTACCCAGCGCGATCACAATTGCGCCGATCATGCTGGTCGGTTTTCTCGGCTACGGTGTCAGCCTGGTGGCGTTCGTCCTCGCCCTTCGTGGTCTTGGAAGCGCTCGCACCGGAGCGTACTTTTCCACCGCGCCATTTCTGGGCGCAGGAATCTCGATACTGATACTGGGCGAGTCAACCTCGCTGATGTTCCTGATCGCCGCGGCACTGATGGCCATCGGCGTGTGGATTCACCTCACGGAGAATCATGCTCACGAGCATCAACATGAACCCCTCGAACACCGCCATCGCCATACGCATGATGAACATCACCAGCATCAGCATGATTTTGAGTGGGACGGGGTAGAGCCGCATAGTCATCCGCATGAGCATGTGCCGATCCGGCATAGTCATCGGCATTTTCCGGATATTCATCATCGGCATGGGCATTGAGTGGGGGGGACTTTCATTGCGGGTGAATGAAAGATGAGGCTCCAGATGCGACAAAGCCCGCACTGGGCGGGCTTTGTTGTTTAGCGTTGGTGGAGCCGGGGGGATTTGAACCCCCGTCTAGTCCGCGTGTTACGTCGCTTACAACGCATATGCTGCCATTTTGCTGTCATTCTCAAACGTCGGCGTTCCTTTCTTGCGCTTCCCTGCGTGTGTGCAGGTCGTCGATGAAAAGATAGTTAGCGTAAATGACACTCATGACTGCCGAGCATTGAACTAGGGTGAGAAATATTACAATTCCTGCTCCCGTCGCCTTAATCGCCTCACGATATTCGATATAAATTGGCATTCCCGAGATTACAAGTTTAAACAAATAAATCATTGTTATACAAATTGCAACTGTCCCGGACTCCATAATGCTTCCGACGATGCTTTCTAAACGGCGGGTGTCTTGCATTGTGGCGGTGAAGTCTGCAATTTTTATCTTGTCTGGATCCTGCAATCGTTTTATGGCATTAGGATAAACGAATGCTATCCATATACCCATGATCGTAAATACCATGCCCGAAATGGCTAATAGCGTGTTGCAATAATCTTTGAAATCTGAGTACGTGAATATAGAGTTTTGCCAAAATACCACTCCGCCAAATAAGGCGGCAGCTAGAGCCATGAGTGATAATTTAACCATTTGCTTCGGCCTGTTTGGTTAGTATGTCTTTTTTGAGAGGAGCTAAATAGCGATCTCGACTGGCCTTAATAGTAGCATATATATCGGTTGCTTGGAAAACTGGACGTCCATTGTCTTCTATCGAGATATGCTCTGTTAGTCTATATTTACTTGCCCAGACAATCTTGCCCGGCTTGTTGTCCAGCACAAACCCAACATCTTCCCATACATTCGCATCGTGATTGGTAGCATGGGTTTCGATAATTTTTTCAATTTCTTTGGTTGTTGGCTGCGCTTCAATACGCAACTCAACTTTTCGCGATGAGTTGTCTTCCGCAGAAATAAAAGGTACCGTGAATTTTCTGAAATAATTTGCGAAGCCTTTTCGTTTATCGACCTCTTTAATAGAGACGGTCTCGCGCCTAACTATCTGAGTTACTCGTCTTGCTAAATCCTGCATTTCCGCTGACGAAGTGGATAGCGACTTCATCGACAGATCAAATTGAAAGTAATACTTAAACTTGTCTTCGTCGTCATCTATCATCTCAAACCTGGTGAAGCCTTTTTCGGTTGAGCTGACTTTGTACTCTGGCAACGGTACTCTGAAATTCATGCAGCCGCTGACCCAATCTTGAAACATTGCTGAGTCTGTGCGTGAGTTGTCAAATTTTATTGAAGCGATTATATCTAGTTCAGGAATAACCCAGTAATAGCATGGCCTCCCCCAAATCATCTGTTTGTTAGTCTTGGTTTTTGTTTGTTCTACCGCTTGCTCAATGGTTCCGTCCGCGTTTACTGTTATACCGTACAGTGGGCCGTGTCGATCAGAATCTCCCTTCCACAATACTAGGAAATAATCTCCTGTTTCTTCATCATGGTGCACAGCGTGGCAGTAACAAGGAGTTTTGTTCTTGTTTTTACCGGCATCCCACGGATTTGTCGCTTCAAAGTTACGGCCGTTCTTCCAGTTTTTAAGCTTTGAAAATGTTTCAGCTAAATCTAAGCCTTTAGGTACTTCGCTGAAATGCCGGTAGAGGCCGCACTTATTTGCATTAAAGAAATTGATATATCCGCTTTGAAGCATTCCGAAAGTCCTTTTAGGAGAAGGTGAGGGTTGAAGCTACCATTGAGGCTGGCTAAGCGCCATATAGACCTTCGGCTTTCGTCGCGGGAAGAGCACTGAAAAGGTTTTCAGCTTTACTTCCCGCTTGGTCATCGGTCGTTGGCATCCAGCGCCCATACACCCTCGCAATCATTGTCCAATCTGTATGTCCCATCTGCTTGGCAACCCACATCGGGTGCTCGCCGGCGGACAGCATCATCGAGGCATACGTATGTCGGGTTTGGTAAGGGCGGCGGTAACGAACTCCTGCCTTCTTCATTGCGGGCACCCACATCGTTTTCCGGATCGGCCCGTCGCCCGCCCAACGTTCGAGGGTGCGTGGGTTCTGGAATATCTCATTGTCAGCAAGGAACGTGTGCGCCTTCTGCGCTTTCAACGCTTCCAGTGCTGGCCGAAGGAGCTTCACACTTCGACGCCCAGCAGCGGTCTTCGTGGTTTCAGCTGTACCTTTGCTGGCTTGGGTCATTGCGCGGCTCACCATGACCTCTTCCCGCAGCCAATCGATATCGCCCCAGTCCAGCGCCACCAGCTCACTCGTGCGTAGGCCAGTCCATAGGGCGAACTGCATCATGTTGCGTGCCTGGCCGGTGAGTGCACCCAGCACCGCCTGCTGCTCCTCGGGACTGAACGGGTCGACGTCGTCTTCTTTTGGCGGCGCGGCCTTTCGGGAGTACGTCCAGCCCGCCAGCGGATTTTGCTCGATCATCTCCTCCTCAGTCGCATCGTTGAGCGCGGAACGGAGACAGCTCTGGATATTGCTGAGTGTTTTGTTGCTTACTTCTAGGGTGTCGAGCCAATCTCGCACCGCCTTGCGCTTCAGCTCCACGAGCATAGTGTCGCCAAGGGCCGGGATCAGGCGCAGCGTGACCAGCTTTCGATAGCCATCGAACGTACTGCTCGCGACATGCTTCTTCTTCGCCTCGAGCCACTTGGTCAAAAAGCCGTTCATGGTTTCGCGGGACGCCTCGGGCGCGAACTTCGCCGCCCGGGCAGATCCTGGAAACGTCACCGAATAGTCGAAGGTGCCGATCGATATCGCGTGCTCGATCGCAGCCTTGTGCTGTTCGGCTTTCTTCAGATTAGTGGCGGTGGGCTTGAGCGTGATCCGCTCGCGGCACCGGACGCCCCGATACATGAACGTGATTTCGATGCTCGTATCGGAGACCGCCCGAACTCCCCGCCCGCCTCTACCCATGACTCATATCCTTCTACGTCGAGAAGCGTCCGGCCATCCGGCGCTTTGATCCATATCTCACCGAGCCGCCAGATCCCGTCACGGATCTTTGAGCGGATCGCGTCTTCTGTGTAGCCAGACTCGCTGGAAAATTTCCTGACGGTCACGTAGCGCATGACTTCACCGTGTTTCGTGTCGCGACACGTTTTAATCGTTCGCGTTTTGTGTCGCGTCACGGCCATGCGTCACGCGAGCTGGAAATGCCACGCCTTCCCACTTTCCGGCCATCCCACGAATGTGATGACGGTCAACGTGTGGGCGACGTGGTTTGCTTGCATACAAGTTGGCGCAGGCGGCGAACCGCTCGGCATCGCCCGTTGCATCGATCAGCACCTGGTGCTCTGTCGAGTTGACCTTGATCCAACCGTCTTTCGTTTTCCCGTGGTCGGTGGTGCGGCTCAGGATGAACCGACGGCCGCTGTTTTTGGCTCCTACCGATGACTCGTTCAAGTAGTAGGCGATCGCGCCCTGGCGTACGCGCAGGATTGTTTTAGCCATCACGGCGAGCCTCCGACTCAGCAACCGCTCGCAATTTCAGCTTGATGCCGCAAGAGCTGGCCAGCGCGGTCAACTGCCCGACAGTGGTGTCAGGGCTTTTGAGCGCTTGGCCGAAGCGGATCAGTCGCTCGCCGAGTTTTTCCAGGTCGCTTTGCAGGTGCAGATGCGTTCCTTGAGTCACGATCGTCATAGCTGGAACCTCTCAACTTGTGGGAGCGGGGCTGGCGAAGCCGCTGGCATCGGCTCGTTCTTAATGTGACTGGGCTTCACATTTACCTGTGGGAGCGAACGGTCAGGCAGGCAACTGATGCCGGTGTTGTTCACGATCCAGCAAGTAACGCCGCGCTGGCTGTCGTGCTGCACACTGATGACCTGTTCGCTGGCGCTTGCGTGACCCGCCGTCAGCAGTAGCGAGATTAAAAGAGTGCGAATCATCGTTGACCACCCTTCGGCAGACCCGCCTGAATGCGCTGGTAGATTTCCTCGCGATGTACTTCAACGTTCGCTGGTGCCGTGACACCCAAGCGCACTTGCTGACCGCTGACGCCAAGCACTGTGATGCTGATGTCGTCATTGATGCGGATGGTTTCACCAGCTTTCCGGGTGAGGATCAGCATTGCATTGCTCCTTTTTCAGGCCGAGCGAATCCCGGCCGCGTTGTTGGCTTTCGCAAAAAATCGTCTTGGAATGGGTCAGGCTTCGCTGATCACCGGACTGCGCCCGCGCACAGGCGCACGCCGTTGATCACGCGATGAAGACGCTATTTGTGGAGGTCTGTTCTTGATGGTGATGTGGATCTGGGTAAGCGGGGAATGGAATTGC
The DNA here is from genome assembly GCF_044744235.1 of Pseudomonas sp. NPDC087346. NCBI lineage: Bacteria > Pseudomonadati > Pseudomonadota > Gammaproteobacteria > Pseudomonadales > Pseudomonadaceae > Pseudomonas > Pseudomonas sp. NPDC087346. The sequence goes on along the minus strand of NZ_JBIUXX010000033.1, from coordinate 12,053 downwards.
TATGGAAATCAGGCCGCGGCGCATAGCCTCAGCGACCAATGCTGGACGCCTATAGACACCCAGCTTGTGCATTGCTGACTCAATGCGACCTTTGATTGATCGAGGTGAGAGGCCGTCCTTGCGGGCAATTTCCTTATCAGTGTGACCCGCAGCTACCGATAGCAGGCAAAACAGCTCGCGCTCAGCAAGGCCATGACCAAGGAGGCCGCGCCATAAACCACAAGTGACAAATTCCATGATGTGAAGCTCCAAATCTCGTAGAAGATGGAGCTATAGTGCTGGCGGGATTTATACAAGTCAATCCCTGCGGGATTATTTTTTAAAGGCCTGCCATTTTCACATCAACGACGCGACCGATTGCTAGCCATTCCTCACCGATTTCGACCGGCTTATACGAGGGGTTGAGCGGAACAAGGTAAAAAGTCCCTGCCTCCTTTACGAACTGCCTAAAGGTCTTTTCCCCGTCATTATTTTCAGCAATGTAATACTTGCCGCTGATCAAATCGAAGCCTTGCGGCTTGATCAAGATGCGAGTTCCAGCAGGGAAACTAGGACTTCCACTGTGGCTCATGGAAGATCCCTCCACGGTGAGCCAGTATCCATTCTCGCCGGCGTCCTCGGTGGATGGTAGGTACTCCACCCCTTGCTGCATCCTCTTGTTTCTAAGCGGATGCACTTGGTTGCCGGTTTCAGTCCACGATATCAGCGGATACTTCTTTGCTTTTATCCACCGTTGGGCGGCCGGCTCCAAAGTGGATTCATCGCGCTCTCCCTGATGCATGTCTGCAAGCCCTTCGCCTGAGATCGACCGAGTCATCATCGCGATATGTTTTGCGATACGAGGGGAAAAGCTCTCGACAGGCACGCCAAGAAGCCGAGACACCTGGACCGCGAAAGGGGTGTTTATAAGATTTCTGCCATTGAGGTAATGGCTGAATGAACCTTGGTTCATCCCTAGCGCAGCGGCGGCTTTTTCTTGCGTCAAGCCGAGCGTTTTACGCTTTTCCATGAAAATGGCCTTGAGCGCAGCACATTCCTCTTTGCTTTCGGGGGCGAGCTCTTTCTTTTTCATAATCCGACCATATGTCCGGCGGCATTAAAATTCAAATGCCGCAAGCATTGACTTTAAAAAATCCCGCCAGCACTATTTAAATAGAACCGAAATTGTGGAGTCACTCCGGTGCAACGAATTCCTCTTGCTGAATACGCAGCAAAGCGACATGCCGGGACAGCCGAAAAACTGGGTATGAGTCAAGGCTCTTTGAGTAAGGCTATCCGTGAAGGGCGGTCCATTTTTGTGATCGTTTCCAACGACGGCAATTTGTCCGCCATCGAAGAAAAACCCTTCCCGGGTCAGCGGCGCCATCACACGCCCAACCGACACGCAAATAATAATCCCACAGGGTTTGAAGCGTCAGGTTCAGATGTACCTGTGAATCCATCCAGTACCAAGTTCGCCCAAAAACCTCGCCCCTCCTGAGGCCCTCGCCTAATGGGTATCTTCCAGAACTGCGCGATTGCAATTCAAAAGGAAGGCCCCTCCAGGGCCTGGTCAGCGCCTTCCTATGATTGACTTTTGCCTGCCAAATGAAAAAAGGAGCACTCGTCAGTCACCAAGTTAGATGGGAGCCCTCTGAAATTTCCGCGCATGCGCGGATTTTCTGAAAATGCGACGACTTATTACATAAAGGCGACGGGTTGGCGTTTTCGGAAAAATTTAATCGTTATAGCGCCCCTCGGCCTTCGCACTGATAGGTGTGAGTTGCAGTTTTTGGAGATGTGATATGCGCGCTCGAACAACTATTCCGCCAATCCGTCCGGGGTAGGTAACGACCCTCTCAGGGGAGGGGGTTGCATTAATTTTGTGTCGTGGATCATGGGGGAACCTAAACGCCAAGCACAAAAAAGCCCGCTTCGCAGGCGGGCTTCTTAACCAGACCCTTCGCAGGGGTCTTCGTACTACTTCGTCTTTAGGAGGCGAATCAATGCACCCAAAAAATAGCACCAACCCACTGGCGTCGCAAGTTTTGCTTACAACTCATGTCGGCTTTTGCGATACCCCGATCGATAACCGCGGCATTCAGCTGCTGAACGTATCGCCTGGCGCGAACGCCGAGGATGCCTTGCAAACCGCAAAGGTCTTGTCATCTGGCCTTGGTCAGATCTGCCGCCATATGCACGACAGCCTGAACATGGGCGAACTGGCTTACTGCGACGGCATGGCTGCGCTCGGGTTTCTCGCCGAGACGGTCAGCGCGTTGGTCTGGTCGGTTCAAAAAGGCGCTGAAACAGCAGGAGAGGCCGTCCAATGATTACCTCAGACCCAACCATCAAAGGTCTGGCTGACGAAGCCGAATTTCAACTAATCGTCGCGCGGGAAAACCTCCAGTGGCTGTCTGCGCTCGCCCGAGCAATCGCTAGGGATGCGAAGGACGCCGACGGTCGAGACGTTGAGCGCTTGATTGGCCTGGTCAGCTATTTGGACGACACCGGCTTCTCTGGAATTGATGATGCAATTGACCAGTTCAAGGCTGCTTCTGCTGGTGTCGCGACATAAAACATGGGCATTGAAAACGTGTCGCGCAACAGTGCGTGTTGAATGTAGGGGCAACATGAGTAGAGCAGGTTATATGCAACTACACGTATCGTGGATATTTACACTTTAAGTGTAAAAAATTGGCGCAAATGAACTGTTTTCGTGCGCTGAGCTTCGTGTCGCGACACGTTTTAGTTTTGTGCGTTTTGTGTCGCGACATATTTTCGCTAGTGAGAAAATAATGGACTAAGTTACCGAATAGAGCAACGGAGGAACAGCGAATGAACCTCAAGAGGAGCTCATTTGTGTCCCTTTAGGCCCCATGAATACGGGGGTTTAGCCGGTCAGTCCCTGGGTGACTGAGGCATTGTGAGTGCATTGTGAGTGCTGCTGAGTGCTCTAGAGTGCTTCTGTGGTTACAGTTTAAACGTAAATTCTGGCGAGAAAATGTACGGGGATAGAAGTTGGACAGAGAGTACGATGCAAAAAGTTAAAAAATCAGTTCTTTTTTTTTAGATGCGCCGCTACCATGCGAACACACCTAAGGTGTTCTGGTGATAAATGAAACAAATTGATTTGCTCTAGCTGGTGTTCGCTGATTGAGATTTTTCAGTCGGCATCGCAGGCAAGAAAAACCCCCGGTAGTGAGATACCGAGGGTTAGATCGGGAAAGGGCGGTGAGACGCCCTCTGTGCACCGGTTAGGGCAACACATAAACCCCGAGGGGAGAAGCATTTGAGACGGCTTCGATGAGTTTACCGTAAAAGGTAAACTCGGGCGGACTGTAGTACCGAAGGGAATAATGCGCTACTGGTTTTTTATGCAGTAGCGCCCTTTCCGATGGCTTGCCACCTTTTGACCTGTTCACAGGTACGGGTGGTCTACAGAACGATCCTCTCGGTTTTTCCAGTTCTTGGAGATACCGCACATGGCACAAACCGCCACCCGCAGTACCGATGTACCCAACCTGCCAATCCCAGGTGCCCGCGCTACAGCAGCCCAGCTCTGCGCCAAGTACCAAGTCAGCCGCGCCACCTGGTGGCGCTGGTCAAAGACGCCTGGATTTCCTGAGCCAATCCGCTTTGGTCGTTCCGTCCGCTGGGACCCCGAGCCCGTCGATGCATTCCTGACGAATCAGGAGCGCTAACTCATGACGAACAACAACACCTGCGCATGCGCGGGACGGGGATCGGCTTGTCCGGAAAAAGCCAATAAAGCGCTTATCTCCAGTGCTGCCTCACAGGTAGCCAGTGATGCTTTAGAGCTGCTACGCGCTACTCATGAACGGTTGGAGCACATGACTGCCGTTTTCAACTCGGTCTCGACCGACCAGAAACACAACCACTCTCACAACGTTAAGGACCTCGCCGCCCTAGGTGGTTTTCTTGGTTACGACTGGGCCAATTATGTCGACTCCCAGGTCGGGCACATGCAAAAGGAACTGGACGCAGCGGAGGCCACCAATGATGAATTCCAGAATCTCCCGCGCCAAGGAGCTGCCCAATGAACAATCTCCCTTCTGTTCTTTTCATTGACGGTGAGCTGCTCGCCGACGTGACTGTCAGCTCTGAGCAAATGGCCAAGCTGAACGAGGCGCGCGCAACCTTCCGCGATCTCCGGTCGATACTGCTGGCGCAGGTCGTGCCATCGCTCGAAGGCGGCTGGAGCAACCCGATCGCCACAGAGATCGAAAGTCGGCTGGAGTCGATTACTTTTGATACTGGCAATTTTTTCTGGAAGAGCCGCCACGCCGGCGCCGCGCACGATGCGATCAACGTCGGGAGTGTTCAATGACCATCGCCAAATTCCAAGGCGGCGATGCCGTCACCATGACCAGTCTCGAATTGGTCGACTTCATAAACGGGCGCCGCGCGGAGGATGGTCCAGTTTTGGATCATGGGGACTTCCTCAAGAAAGTGCCAAAGGTGCTGGGAGTAGTAGCCGGAAGTTTTTCCACCTATTACACAGCGAGCAACGGCAAAAAGAATCCTTGCTACCGCTTCCCAAAACGCGAGTCGTGCCTGATGGCTATGTCCTACAGCTATGACTTGCAGGCGTCGGTCTTCGATTACATGACCGAGCTTGAGCAGAAGCTGGCCAACCCTCAAGCCAGCGTCATGGCCGCTCTCAGTGATCCGGTGGTGCTGCAAGGCTTGCTGCTGGAGAACGTCGGCAAGGTAGTGGCCCTTACGGCTGACAACAAGGAGCTATCAAGCGAAAACCTGATGCTCGAGCAGAAGGTCGTTTCCGATGCTCCGAAGGTCGAGTTTCACGATCACGTCGTCATTTCTCACGGTGTCCATTACGTGCGTGAAGTTGCGCAATCCCTCGGCACTGGGCAACAAACCCTGTTCGAGTTCATGCGTTTCAAAGGCTGGGTTGATCGCCGCAATGTTCCCTATCAAGACAAAATCCGCGCCGGCTACCTGGTCGCTTCCCCGCATACGTATTGGGATCAGGAAGAGGGCGTACGGAAAACCAAATTCACCTGCCGCGTTACCGGCAAGGGTTTGACCAAACTGCAAGCCTTATGGGCGAGTCGCGACAAAGATCTGCTGGAGGATCGGCCATGAGCACAATGAGTCTTGAAGTGGCAGAGAAAATCGCCAGCATCGCGCATAAACCAAACCTCTCTCAGCGCACCTTGTTCATTTTGATGCGGCGGACCATCCGGAACAGCATCAGACATCGTGCGCAGATCCAGGACGAGCGCCGCATCTTTCGGCGGGAGGCCGCGAAGCTTAAAGCGTATCTTCCGTTTGCCCAGCGCCAGATGGACATACTGATCGAGAAGTCCAAGAGCCATCGCGACGATGATCTCAAGATGATCAAACAGGGTCTTGTTGGGTTCGGTTACAACCTGATCAAAGATGCTGAGGGCGCCTATGGGTCCATCGGCTTTTCCGGGATGTGTGACCTACTTAGCATCAACCCTGTGCATAGGGAGGAGGCAGCCCGGGATTCAAAAAGCCTGGCCGATTTGATCTACGTTGCTCGATTGGAGGATAGCGTCAGCCCTAAGTCTGAGGCTTGGGGCGAGGGTGGCCCACTGTTCGAGGCCTGCTTCTTGGCCATGATCGAATGGATCAAGACGGCACCAGAAGAATATCTGCCAGATATGTTCGGCCCGGGATCTCCGTTCGCTGGCGTCCAGTTGGTGGAAGTGAAGGTGGAGACGTTGCAATGAGCATCCGACCGCAAACCACAACCGCCGAGAAAGGCCCCGTGTCGGTGATTGCCGGCCCGTGGCCGAGTTACACGGCATTCAAAGATTTGCCAGAGCGTGATCGCTGGGTTCTGTACGGGTCCGCCAAGGCCTATCGCCAAGCGCTTGAAGATCAGGGGCTGGTAATGGCCGAAGGGTACGACGCCTTCATTCGCCGTGTGACTGGAGAGCTTGACCTATGAGCATGGATTTGATGGTCAAAGTCTTGAAGACAAAGGTCGGCAATCCGCTGCGCAAACTGGTGCTGATCAAGCTGGCTGATAACGCAAACGACCAAGGTGAGTGCTGGCCGTCTTATCAGCACATTGCCGACCAGTGCGAGATCGATCGCAGCACAGTTCGTAGGCACATCAAGAACTTAAACGAGCAGGGTTTGCTACGAATCGAGAATCGCGAAGGCCCCAAGGGGAACTCTTCAAATCTGTATTACCTGACCCTTTGGGGTGTAGGCACAGAAAGCACACCTGTAGGCCCAGAAAGCACAGGGGGTGTAGGCACAGAAAGCACCAGAACCAGTCACCTTTCTGAACCAGTCAATGAACCTAAACCTATGGGCACTACAGGCTCGATGGAAGGGTTTGAACAGTTCTGGAAGTTGTACCCGAAAAAGAAGTCTCGCAAAGACGCCGCCAAGGCTTGGGCGAAGCTGAAACCGAACGAGGAGCTACGCCAAATCCTGATTACTGCTTTGGGCAGTCACTGCGTTTCTGAAGACTGGGCGAAGGATGGTGGGCGTTACATCCCGAACGCCGCGACCTGGCTCAACGGCGAGCGCTGGCATGACGAGCTAGCACCGGCGACCGCGAAACCTTCGACCTACAACAACCTGCCGACCCACACCCCCGACATGTATCCGGAGGCGCCACATGGCCAAACCAATTTCTAACTTCAGCCGCGTGCCGGATGTTCGCTACTTCGAGGCTCAGTGTCTGGCGCACGGCACGGTCGACGGCGCCGAAGTAGAGCAGTTCGACGGCTCTTACCTAGTGCGCACCTGCCGTCGGTGCCAGTGGGAGGCGATGAACACTGCCGACACCCGCAGTGAAGCACACACGCAGGCACTGGCTCGCCGCAAGGCTACGGCGCTGAACGAGCTGCTGATCGGCTCGGGCATCACTCCGCGCTTTGCTGATTGCACCCTGGATAACTTCACCACTGGCGCGGCGCTGGAAAAGGTTCGCGCCTTGGCGATCTGCCAGTCTTACGTCGACCAGTTCGAGGAGAACTACCGCGCCGGTCGCTCGCTGATCCTGTCCGGCAATGTAGGCACTGGGAAAACTCACTTGGCCAGCGGCATCGTGCAGCAGGTGATCCGGAAGTTCGGCGCGTTGGCGCTCATCGTCTCGGCCGCTGAAATCATCCGCATCGCCAAAGGCGCGATGGTGCGTGGCGCCGAATACACCGAGCGCGACGTGATCAACGAACTGGCAGGGCTGGACCTGCTGGTGATCGACGAAGTCGGCGCGCAGAAGGGCAGCGAATACGAGCTTGGCCTGCTGCACGAAGTCATTGATCGCCGGTATCAGCTGGTGCGCCCCACCGTGGTTGTGTCAAACCTTCCGGCCAGCACCCTTGGCCAGTTCATCGGCGACCGCGCTCTTGATCGTCTGCGCCAGAATGGTGGTCAAGCAGTCGGCTTCAGTTGGTCCTCGAAGAGGGCTACCGCATGAGCGAATATCGCGAACTTTTCAGCGATGAGGCTGAACACGCATTGCTGGGCGCAATGCTGCTGGATGGCGAGCTGTTCGACGCCATCACCGGTCAGGTATCGGCGGCGGACTTCCACGATCCGGAGAATGCTGCGCTGTTCCAAATAATGATTGGATGTCACTTGACAGGTAATCCTGTCGACCCGGTAACGCTTCATGACTTCGCTGAGTACCTGCCTAGCGGCACGCGCACAATGGCCTACGCCGGCGAGCTGGCGCGCAATACGCCCAGCACCGCCAACTGGAAGGCCTACGCCAAGGTGGTGACAGAGCGCGCAGTGCTGCGCCGTCTGGTGGACGCTGCTGACACGGTGCGCGAGCTGGCCACCGAGAATCGGCCGGTCGCCGAGATCATCGCCAGCGCTCAGTTGGCAATGGCGGATCTGCGCGACTTGCAAACTGGAGAACCGGACTACAAGCGCATGGACGAGGTGGTGACGCGCAACATCGACATCATCGACTCCAAGTTCAACGGCACGCTGCAATCTGGTCTGTCGACCGGGCTGGTAGATCTGGACAAGATGATCCGTGGCCTGCGGAAAAAGACCGTCACCATCGTGGCCGGCCTGCCGGGGAGCGGTAAAACCACGCTCGGTCTGCAGATCGCCCAGCACATCGCGTGCAGCGGTGCCGGAGTCGGCATGGTGTTCTCGTTGGAAATGCCGGAGGAGGAGCTGGGCAATCGTGCGCTGGCGTCCATCGGCGGTATCGACCTGCGAAAACTCGATGACGGACAGCTGCAGGACGATGACTGGCCGCGGCTGACCTCGGCGGTGAGCAAGATCCTCGATATGCCGCTGTTCGTTTGCGACAAGTCTGGTCTGACGGTGGCGCGCATCCGCAGCATCGCCCGCCAAGTACAGCGCACTCATGGCCTCGACGTGGTGGTGATCGATTACATCGGCCTGATCGGCTCCGACGGTAAGTCGTTCAACCGTACCTCGGAGCTCGGCAAGATCTCGACCGGCATCGTGAACATCGCCAAGGAGCTGGAAGTGCCGGTGATCCTGCTGGCGCAACTGAACCGCAACTCGACTAGCCGCCCGGGCAAAAAACCAATCGCCTCCGACCTGCGCGACTCCGGACAGATCGAGGCGGACGCTCACTGCATCATTCTCGTTCATCGAGACAATGACTCGGAGGAGGGCCAGAACGGCGTCACCGAGCTGATCATGCCCAAGTGCAGGCACGCGCCGGTCGGTTCTTGCCTCGTTCAGCAGCAGGGGCAGTACGCCCGATTCGTCAACTTCGCCGGCAACCGCGAGCCATCCAACGAAGAAGTGGAGATCAACCGCTCCTTCGCCAGTCAGTACAGGGGAGCATCCCGATGAGTAACGTAACTGCGGCACTTCCGCGCAAAAGCTTGACTGCGGTCGAATGCAAGTTCCTGAAGCAAGGCAACCGCCTACTGCTGGAAAAGACGAACGGCCGGATTGGCTCGGCGGCTTTCATGGACATCATTGCCGACTGGCACGCGTCCCGTGCCAGCTTGGGATTCGAGGCGTTCGCTCGCCTCTGGATCGCCGAAGGCAACGCCAAAAACAAAATCGCTGACAAGCTGCTGCGGGAGCTGTTCGGCATTGCTGAGCCAAACCCGAGGAAGGCAGCATGAAGAAAAGAACGTATGTAGGCAAGGCTCTGGGCGATACCGAGTGGCTGCTGGAACAGTGGGGCTTCTGGCGCATGGATGGCATGGGAGTGCCGAGCTATGTGTCGCCGCTCTGCGCGTTGATCCGAGACAACACGCCATGCACTGGTGGTGTGAAGGAATACAGCCTCACCGATGACTTGGCGCTGGTGATTGATGGCGCGGTAGCACGTCTGATCAACCGGGATACACAGATGGGCGACTTAATCTGGCTTTACTTCGGAGCCAAGTGGCCTGCTCTGCGAATTGCCCGGGCTGCCGGCATCGGCGAAGCCAAAGCACGAGAAGTGATCAAGGCCGGTGTGGCCTGGGTTGACTGCGCGTTAGAACGAGTTCGAGAGGCTTCGTAAAAAAGTCTTTCCACGCGGATAAACACCTGTTTTCATGGCAACGTGTTCAGCTTTAAAGCGCGACACAACAGACAAAGCCCGGCCATTGCGTCGGGCTTTTTTGTGCCCCAGATTCGTGACATGCTAATAAGCCATCACGGAAGGATCACATGATGCCTAGTTTTTCCGATCTGCAGGCCGCTTCCAGTGCGGCAGTAAGTAACGAACGTACCTACTGGAGCAACCTTGTTAGGTTACTTGAGGAGTTTGGAACGCAGTTTGTTAAATATTTGCAGCTGCCATCGCCAACCTTCGTTCTGGAAGGCCGCGAGCGTCACTACGTGACGTTCACTCAGAAAAAATCCATAGGCACCAATTCGACTTTTGATCCATCGGATTACGAGAAGACGGAGCGATCGATCCCCTTCACGATCAACGTAGCACTACCCGACGTTTCACAAGGAAATGTTCGTGAAATATCAATTGATCTCGCCTTGAGTGCAGTGGACGGCAAACCCAGTATCCACAGTGCAGAGTTTATTGGCGGCGAGCGTATTATTCGTTATGACTCCGTCGCATACCGTAGTTCGATGGACAAAATTGCAGACGTTCTCAAAAGCAAGGCCGAAGCCATGTAAACATTACCCGTTGTTTACCATTTCGGACCCCGGCCGACTGCCGGGGTTTTTCGTTTCTGAAGCATTCGATGCAAAGCCACGACTATGTGCCTGGTGTCCCCGTTCGGAAGCTTGATAAGTAATCCTGATTGATGCGCGCCACGTTTTCGCGAGTTTCAATTCGTGGAGCTCTGGATGCCCCATTCTTAGATCGCCGGTTCTGATTCTGGGTGGTGATGCTGTTATGATGGCCAGCTTTCAAATCAGCGTTTTAGAGGGATCTTATGCAGTTGTTTTTGTCGAAGACTTTTGGCGGACTGACCCGCAGCTACTACATCAGGCAGCTTATTTTTGGGTCGTTGTTTACCGCTCTGATTTTGTCGGTCGCGGCCAATAGCCCAACTGGCCTGACGGGTAAGCCTGGGCTGATTGTGATGTCGGTCATCTGCACGCTGCTCTACCCATACTCTCGGTTCGTATATGAAAGCGTTGTAGGCTACGTGATGGGCGGGAACGTATTCTTCGTCAACGCCATCCTTATGCTGATGGTGAAAGGGTTCACGATGGCGATGTGCTGGTCATTTGCAGTTTTCATTGCACCGGTTGGCCTGGCGTATCTCTACTGGCACAACAGCCGACAGGTTTCTTGAGTGCGAAAGCCCAGCCATCGAGATGTTTTTTTTACTGATCAGGGACGAACATGCTTCTCATAACGTTGAAAGAAATGCTCTGGCCTCCGAAAGGCGAGCCTGCCGACGCGCCATCAAAAACAGTGATTGCAATGGCGACCAACCTGCCACTTGAGCAGGCGCTGTCACTGATTCTTGAACACGAACATGCTTATAGACAGCGTTACTCTCAAGCGATCGAGCACAAGCTTCAGGCTGTCAGCAACATTGATGACGTCAGCAAGAGTGTTCTGATGGGGATGGATGTTCGGCTTGTCGAAGATCTTGAGCTAACACCCGAAGCCTTTTAGGCTGTGATTTAAGAGAAAGCCCGGCCATTGCGTCGGGCTTTTTTATGCCGCCGAGTTCTATTTGCTCTGGTTTTTGTAGTAGGCCAAGGCGTCGTAGACAGGTTCGTTGAACTCCACCTGGATAAGATCCTCCCCACGCCGCTTAAAGCGGTAAAAGCTCAAGCCACCCTGAAACCTTATCTTGGTATCCCTCGGTACCTCTCTCAGGGCTTCGACCAGTTCACCCACTGTCATGCTGCTTCCATCGTCCTTCATGCTGCTCTCCGAGTAGTTGAGCCGGTATTTTGCCACGATTGGAAAAGCAGCGTTTTGCATGGTTGGCGTGACTGTCACGGTCGTAATTCATTTTTCTGAGCCTCGGCATTCGCCGGGGCTTTTTCGTTTTCGGCCCCGTGCCTGACTCCTTGCTTCAAGCGGATGTCAGTGACATGGAGGTCGAACCTATTTGAGGACTACAGATGAGCACGGAGCAACAAGCTCTCGCGGATGTGCCCCTTTGGCTTTTGATCCTGCTGAGCATGGCGGGCCTGTCGGGGGAAATGCTGAGAGCATCGGGCAGCGACCTCGGGTTACGACAGATCCTGCAGCGAGTGGCTTTGCGGTTTCTCGCATCGGGTTTGCTGGGAATGGCCACGCTGCTGCTAGCAATGGCGCTCTGGAACAACCTCTATCTGGCTGCCGGATTGGGCATCGTCATTGCGGTAATTGGTGCCGATGTAGCGGGGGGGTTGTACACCCGGTTCTTGGCAAAGAAGGCAGGCATTCAAGTCGACGAGTAAGTCGTTGACAATCAAATATTCCAAGGAGATCGGCCAATGCAGGTCCGCGTGATAGGCAAGGGAGGAAGTTGTGAGTCAAAAGTGAGCCCCGACCTGACTTGGCGCTGACATCGCCGGGGACCCTGGGGTTATCTGAAGGGTACGGGGTCGGAAACCCGCGGGAAAGCGTTAGCCACAGGGCTGGAAAGTTAGTTGACAGTGGTTGACAGGTTGACAAGGAATGCTGGGTT
>NZ_JBIUXX010000032.1:0-68913 GCF_044744235.1 Pseudomonas sp. NPDC087346 | reverse complement strand
GATGATCGGGCTCGCGCTAGGCGTGGTCGTGATGATCGTGGTGCTTTCGGTGATGAACGGCTTCGATCATGAGATGCGCACCCGCGTGCTGGGCATGGTGCCCCACGCGACCATCGAATCCGGTGAACCGATCAACGATTGGCAAAGCCTGGCGGCCAAGGTCAAGCAGAACCCGCAGGTGACGGCCGTTGCGCCGTTTACCCAGATGCAGGGTCTGCTGACCAATAACGGTCAGGTTTCCAAGGTGTTGCTCAATGCCATCGACCCTGCGCTTGAGCGCAACGTGTCGATCATCGACAACTTCATGAAGCAGGGCAAACTCGACGATCTGACGCCGGGCAGCTTCGGCATCGTCATCGGCGACAAGGCTGCGGCCAAGCTCGGCGTGGGCCTCGGCGACAAGGTCACCTTTGTCGCGCCGGAGGTCAGCGTGACCCCGGCCGGGATGTTCCCGCGCATGAAGCGCTTCACCGTGGTCGGCATCTTCCATGTCGGCGCCGGTGAGCTCGACGGCTATCTGGGCGTCACCAACCTGCAGGATCTGGCGAAGATGCACCGCTGGAAACCCGATCAGGTGCAGGGCATTCGCCTGAAGTTCGACGACCTGTTCCAGGCCCCGCGTGTCGCGTGGAACATCGCCCAGCAACTCGGCGAAGATCATTACTACGCTCGCGACTGGACCCGCACCCACGGCAACCTGTATCAGGCGATTCGTATGGAAAAAGCCATGATCGGCCTGCTGTTGCTGCTGATTGTCGCGGTTGCCGCGTTCAACATCATTTCCACGCTGGTGATGGTGGTGAACGACAAGAAGGGTGATATCGCGATTCTGCGTACCCTCGGCGCGACACCGGGCACGATCATGCGCACGTTCATGGTGCAAGGCACGGTGATCGGCGTGGTCGGCACGGCGATTGGCGCGGTGGTCGGGATTTTTGCGGCGCTGAACGTCAGCGCGGCGATTTCTGCTCTCGAAGGGCTGATCGGCCACAAATTCCTTAATGCTGACGTGTATTTCATTGATTATCTTCCGTCGCAGGTGCAGAGCCAGGATGTGGTCATGGTCTGCGCGGCTGCGTTGGTCCTGAGTTTCCTCGCCACCCTGTATCCAGCCTGGCGTGCCGCGCGCACCCAGCCGGCGGAGGCGCTACGTTATGAGTGAGTCGGGCATGAGTGAAAAAGCAATCTTGAGCTGCCGTAACCTGGGCAAATCCTACGAGGAAGGCCCGGAATCGGTAGAAGTGTTGGCCGGCCTGCAACTGGAGTTGCGTCCGGGTGAGCGCGTCGCAATCGTCGGCACCTCGGGCTCGGGCAAAAGTACTTTGCTCAACCTGCTTGGCGGTCTCGATACGCCAACCAAGGGCAGCGTCTGGCTCGATGGCGAAGAACTCTCGGCCCTCAGCGAAAAAAAGCGCGGTTTGCTGCGTAACCGCTCGCTGGGCTTCGTTTACCAGTTCCACCATTTGCTGCCGGAGTTCACCGCACTGGAGAACGTCTGCATGCCGTTGCTGATCGGCAAGACGCCGATCCCGGAAGCCCGTCAGCGCGCCACGGCATTGCTGGAGCGGGTAGGGCTGGGCCATCGTCTGGAGCACAAACCTTCAGAACTGTCCGGCGGTGAACGTCAGCGTGTGGCAATTGCCCGTGCGCTGGTGAACAAGCCGGGTCTGGTGATGCTCGACGAGCCGACCGGCAACCTCGACTCGCACACTGCCCAGGGCATTCAGGATTTGATGCTCGAACTCAGCACTTCGATGCGCACGGCGTTTCTGGTGGTGACTCACGACATGAACCTGGCCCGCCAGATGGATCGCGTCCTGCATTTGCAGGAAGGTTGCCTGACGCCTATCTGATTGGCTGAAACCCGATGCCTGTAAAGGCATCGGGTCTTTTATTTTTATACGGTGCCCCAGCGAATGTTCAGACCGTTATCGATCTTTATCGGCACGCGCTATACCCGCGCCAAGCGCCGCAATCGCTTTGTTTCGTTCATTTCGATGACCTCGATGATCGGTCTCGCCCTCGGCGTGCTGGCGATGATCGTGGTGTTGTCGGTAATGAACGGCTTCCAGCGCGAAATGAGCTCGCGCATCCTCGGCATGGTGCCGCACGCGACCATCGTTGGTGTAAAGCCGATTGATGACTGGCAGCCAGTGGCCGCCGCTGCGCTGAAAAACCCGGAAGTGACTGCCGCCGTGCCGTTCACTGAAATGGAAGGCATGCTCTCCTATAAAGGCTTGATGCAGCCGATCCAGATCAGCGGCGTCGATCCGGCGCAGGAAGGCAAGGTCTCGATCGTTGCCCAGCACATCGTGCAGGGTCGTCTCGATGACCTGAAACCCGGCGAATTCGGCGTGGTAATCGGCGAAATCACTGCCCGACGCTTCCGCCTCAACGTTGGCGACAAGATCACCCTGATCGTCCCGGAAGTCAGCACCGCGCCGGGTGGCATTACCCCGCGCATGCAGCGGCTGAACGTGGTTGGTGTGTTCAAGGTCGGCGCTGAGCTGGACGGCTCGATGGGTCTGATTCACGTTGCCGATGCCGCGACCATGCAGCACTGGGAACCGAATCAGGTGCAGAGCGTGCGCCTGGCGGTGAAAGATCTGTACGCCGCGCCGAAAGTCTCCTCGGACATCGCCGCAAGCCTGGGCGCCGGGTTCAAGGCTGATGACTGGACCCACACCCAGGGCAGTCTGTTCAGCGCGATGAAAATGGAAAAAACCATGATCGGTCTGCTGTTGCTGATGATTGTCGCGGTAGCGGCGTTCAACATCATCGCGACGCTGATCATGGTGGTCAACGACAAGGGCGCGGACATCGCGATCCTGCGTACCATCGGCGCTACACCGCGGCAGATCATGGCGATCTTCATGGTGCAGGGCACGGTGATCGGGATTGTCGGCACCTTGATTGGCGGCGTGCTCGGCGTGATCGCGGCGTTGAACGTCAGCGAGATGGTTGGCTGGGTCGAGCGGGTTACCGGGCAGCACATCTTCAGTTCCGATGTGTATTTTGTCAGCAACCTGCCGTCCGAATTGCAGGGCGGCGATGTGCTGCTGATCTGCTCGGCGGGCTTTATTCTGAGCTTCCTGGCGACGCTTTATCCGGCATGGCGAGCGGCGAAGATCGAGCCGGCGCATGCGCTGAGATATTCGTAAGCTTTGAAATCGCTTTCGCTAGCAGGCTAGCTCCCACAGGGGTTCTGTGTTGTTCACAAACCCCTTGTGGGAGCTAGCCTGCTAGCGATGAGGCCGGAACTGCCAGCCTCAATTTCCCTTCGGCAACTCAATCACAAACCGCGTCCAGCCCGCATCCGATTCGCAACGAATCTGCCCGCCATGGGCACGGATGATCGACTGGGTAATCGCCAACCCCAACCCCGCATGTTCACTGCTGCCTTCCTGCCGCGCCGGATCTGCCCGATAAAACCGATCAAATAATCGCGGCAGCAACTGCGCAGAAATCCCTTCCCCCGTGTTTTGCACAATCACCCTCAATGAATTCACCTGCTCGTCGATGCTCAACCTCACCTCACCCTCGGCCGGCGTAAAGCGCAAGGCGTTATCCAGCAGATTCGACAGCGCCCGGCGCAGCATGCTGCGGTCACCTTCGATTTGCGCATTACCGGTCCGACTGAGTTTTACCTGTGCGTCTTCAGCCAGCGGCGCGAAAAATTCCAGCAGCACATCGGATTCGTGCGCCAGATCCAGCGGTTCGCGCTTGGGCATCAACAATCCGTGATCTGCCTTGGCCAGATACAGCATGTCATTGACCAGTTGCGCCATCCATTGCAGCTCTTCGAGGTTGCTGTGCAGCGCTTCGCGATAATCCTCGATGGGGCGCGGGCGGGTGAGGGTGACCTGGGTGTGGGTCAGCAGGTTCGACAGCGGCGTGCGCAGTTCATGGGCGATGTCGGCCGAGAACGCCGATAGCCGCTGAAAGGAGTCGTCGAGACGTCCGAGCATGGCGTTGAAGCTGTGGGCCATTTCCGCAAGTTCTGGCGGCATTTGCTCTTCGGGAAGTCGGGCGTTAAGTGATTGTGCAGAAATCCCACGAGCTACGGCGCTCATGCGTCGCAACGGCCGTAAACCGCTGCGCGCCGCCCAGGCACCGAGCAACGCGGTGGCCAGTGCCGAAAGGCCGACGGTCAGCCAGATCAAATGCTGCATGCGTTGCAGGAAGTGCTGGTGATGAGTGATGTCCAGCAACAGGGTCAGTTGCGGCGAATCAGTTTTCTGCGGGTAGAGCGGGGCGTTGAGCACACGATAGTCTGTGCCGTTATCGCTGATGGTCGCTAGACCGGACTGCTGCGGCAAGTCCTTGGGGATCTGCGTAGAGCTGTCGTACCAGCGCTGGCCGTCGCTGCCGGTGATGCGCAACGACAGATCGGCCTGACGACTCAGTTCATCGGCCAGTCGTGCAGCGCTTTCACTGGGCTGAACATCCTGTAAAGCGCGGCGCAGGCCGATCAGTTTGCCATCGAGCAATTGCTGGTCGAGTTCAATGAAATGCGCCTCGCTGGCGCGGTTGAACAACAATCCGGCGCACAGCGAAACCACTGCCGCACAACCCGCAAACAGCAGCGCCAAACGTGTACTCAAGGATAATCGACGCATCAGGCAGAGCGCTCTTCAAGCACGTAGCCCATGCCGCGCACGGTGTGGATCAATTTGTCGGGGAAATCGTCGTCGATTTTCAGGCGCAAGCGGCGGATCGCCACTTCGATGACGTTGGTGTCGCTGTCGAAATTCATGTCCCAGACTTGCGAGGCGATCAGCGATTTGGGCAGCACCTCACCCTGACGGCGCAGGAGCATTTCCAGCAGGGCGAATTCCTTGGCGGTCAGATCGATGCGCTGGCCGTTGCGCTCGACGCGGCGGCGGATCAGATCGAGGCGCAGATCAGCCAGTTGCAGAGAGGTTTCCTGGGGAATGGCACTGCCGCGCCGTAACAGACTGCGCACGCGGGCCAGCAACTCGGAGAAAGCGAAAGGCTTGACCAGATAGTCGTCGGCGCCAAGTTCGAGGCCGTGGACTCTGTCCTCCACCGCGTCTTTAGCGGTCAGAAAAAGTACCGGCGTATCCAGCCCGGCGCTGCGGACAGCTTGCAGAATCTGCCAACCACTGCGACCGGGCAGCATCACATCGAGGATCAACAGGGCGTAATCACCGCTCAACGCCAGTTGCTGACCACTGTTGCCGTCCGCCACCAGTTCCGTATTGAATCCGGCCTCGGTCAGGCCCTGGCGCAGGTATTGGCCGGTTTTCGCTTGGTCTTCGACGATCAGCAGTTTCATTGGCAACTCGGTGTGTAGGAACAAAAGCTTTATACCGTGGGCAAACGCAGTAAACGCCAACCTGACAAAGTTGTAATCTGCCTGTCAGGTTGATGCCAGCGCAGGCCGGCTAAAGTTTCCCACAGGCTGAACCTTATCTTGTTGGAGTACGACTATGTTTTTGCGCAACCCCTTGGTCCTGGCCGTGTGTTTGCTGGCGTTGAGCTCGCCCGCATGGGCATCGCCGGCGCACACCTACGACTTCGGTCAGCCGGCGCCGGCGGCGAAAGCCACGCGCAGCATCGAAGTGGTGATGGGCGACATGTCGTTCGATCCCAAAACTATTCAGGTCAAGGCCGGTGAGACGGTTCGCTTTGTGCTGGTGAATAAAGGCCAGTTGCTGCACGAATTCAACCTCGGTGACGCAGCCATGCATGCCGCACACCAGCAGGAAATGTTGCAGATGCAGCAAAGCGGCATGCTGACGCCTACCGGCATGAAGGAAATGTCCCACGATATGGCAGGTATGGATCATGGTTCGATGGGCCATGTCATGAAGCATGACGATCCGAACAGTGTGCTGGTCGAGCCGGGCAAAACCGCCGAGCTGACCTGGACGTTCAGCAAAGCCACCGGTCTGGAGTTTGCCTGCAACATTCCCGGGCATTATCAGGCGGGCATGGTCGGCAAACTGACTGTCAGTCAGTAAGCACTCAAAGGCGGGAGCAAAGGCTGGTAGAATCCGCTGATTCTTCAGTCAGGTTTCCGCCATGCATCCCGCAGCCGAACATTCGCCGCTGGGCAAATCCAGCGAATACATCGCCACTTACACGCCGTCCTTGCTGTTCCCGATCCCGCGCACCGCGAAATGGGCCGAGCTGGGTCTGACCGCAGAAACCCTGCCTTATAAAGGTGTGGATTTCTGGAACTGCTTCGAGCTGTCGTGGTTGCTGCCGTCCGGCAAGCCGGTGGTGGCGATTGGTGAATTCAGCATTCCGGCGGACTCGCCGAATATCATCGAATCCAAGTCGTTCAAGCTGTACCTGAACTCGCTGAACCAGACGCCGTTCGCCGAAGTTGCTGATCTGGAGGCGACACTGGTCAAGGACCTGTCTGCCGCGGCCGGTAAACCAGTGGGCGTGCGGGTTCGTAGCCTGAAAGAGGTTGAGGCTGAAGGTGTCGTGGCGTTGCCGGGTGTTTGCGTCGACGATCTGGATATCAGCGTCAGCAACTACGAGCATCCGCGTCCGGAACTGCTGCGTTGCGATGAATCGCGCGTGGTGGAGGAGAGTCTGCACAGTCACTTGCTCAAATCCAACTGCCCGGTCACCAGCCAGCCGGACTGGGGCAGCGTGGTGGTCGAATACCGTGGCGCAGCGCTGGATCACGCGAGTTTTCTGGAATACATCGTCAGCTTCCGCCAGCATTCGGACTTCCATGAGCAGTGCGTGGAGCGGATCTTTCTTGATCTGCAACGCTTGCTGAAACCCGAGAAGCTGACGGTGTTTGCACGTTACGTGCGTCGCGGCGGGCTGGATATCAACCCGTATCGCAGCACCGAAAGCGTACAACTGCCGAACCATCGTCTGGTCCGCCAGTAAATCTCTAATGTAGGAGTGAGCCTGCTCGCGATAACTGTCTGACATTCAACGTAGATGTCGACTGATACGCCGCTATCGCGAGCAGGCTCACTATTACAGGGGACTGTTTCGAATCGCGGACATGAAAAAGCCCTGCCATCGCTGGCAGGGCTTTTTTGCGTCTGGAGGGTTAGATTCCCATGCTGCCCAGTGCATTGACGATGTTGCGCAGAGTGCCGGCGATGGCCGGGTGTTCGACTTCGAAGCGTTCGACGGCCAGGTTCACACCATCGGCGATGTTGGTATCCGGAGTGGATTCTTCCAGTTTGATCTTGGATTCAATCTGCGCCATCAGCTCATGCAGATTTTCGCGCTCGGCTTCGGAAAGCGGCGGATTCTGCTCCAGTTGCTCGCGCAGGGTATTGAGCTGTTCTTGCAGTTCGCGGGCGGGCATCGTTGGTTTCCTTTTATCGATAGGCACAGGCATTGACCGCAGCCACGCGCCAAAGGTCTATGGCTGACCTTTAGATTAATCCACTCGCGGCAAACCTGCATGATCCTGATCAGGGCTTTTCGCCCTTGAGCCGACGCAGGCTGATGTCGGCGAGGCAGGTGTCGAGTTCGCCGAGATGATCGATAACCGAATGCACGCCCAGACCGAACAGCTGCATGGTCGCCTTGCCGCGTCGTTGTTCGCGCTCCTTTTGCGTCAGCGCCAGCCATTCATCCGGGGCCAGGCCGCACAGCGAGCCGCAGGACGCCAGACCGATGGTCCACAGTCCAGCGTTCAGACCCGATTGCAGCAAACGTGGCTCGCCACTGACCAGCACGCATCCGTCGAGTCGATCGACGTTCATGCTCATCAATGCTTGCCAGCAGGCATTTGGCGCAGGCCACGGATTGATTGTTGCCGAATGTTGCGTAGGTTTCACCCAGCTCGGCAACGAAGCCGAAAGGGTAAGGGACAGGGCAGGGGACAATTCATCCAGCCAGGCACAGGGAATTTGCTGGCGTTGCAAGCTGTGCAGGCTGTCGAGCGCGCCCGGCGTGGCGTCGGTGTGCTGTGTCGAGAGGCTGTCGTGATGACGTGCGCGGGCACCGAAGTCCACCAGGCATCCGCTGAGTCCGAACAGCACGGCAGTCAGGCTGGGCGCGGCGATAGGCAAGGCTTCGGCATGTGGCATGAATACGTCCCTGAAATAGCCACAAAGCTAGAGGGCGCCGATGACAGTTGGATGACAGGCCCGTGAAGCGGGCCGTGGGAAGTCTCCTACGAGAAGCTTCATCGTCAGACTGCCCAAAAGCGCTTTTGCGCTTATACTAGCGCTCTTAACGCTTGGGCCCAGGTGCCCGCGCCAGTACAAATCCAAGGAGTTTTTCTATATGCGCTGGAGCAATCCTCTCGCTCAGCTATGTGTATGTGCCAGCCTGGTGCTGGTTCCGTTCGCTGCCAACGCTGCAACGGAAGAAGACCCTTGGGAAAGCGTCAACCGCCCGATCTTCCAGTTCAACGATTTCGTTGATACCTACGCACTGAAGCCTCTGGCGCAGGGTTATGAGTACGTGACTCCGCAGTTCCTCGAGGACGGCATTCACAACATGTTCCGCAACGTCGGTGATGTCACCAACCTGGCGAACAACATTCTGCAGGCCAAACCTGCAGCTGCCGGTGTCGATACTGCACGCATCATCTTCAACACCACTTTCGGCCTGCTGGGCTTCTTCGACGTCGGCACCAAAATGGGCCTGCATCGCAGCGACGAAGACTTCGGTCAGACCCTCGGTTACTGGGGCGTCGGTAGCGGTCCATACGTGATGCTGCCATTGCTCGGCCCGAGCACCCTGCGTGACGCGCCGTCCAAATACGTCGACAGCTACACCGGCCCGTATCGCTATATCAATGACATCCCGGTGCGTAATTCGGTGTTTGGTCTGAACATCGTCGATACCCGCGCCAGCCTGCTGTCCAGCGAGAAGCTGATCAGCGGCGACAAGTACACCTTCATCCGCAACGCCTACTTGCAGAACCGCGAGTTCAAGGTCAAGGATGGTCACGTCGAAGACGATTTTTAATCTCGACCGATAGAATGAACAAGGCGGCCCTCGGGCCGCCTTTTTTGTATGTGCTTATTTCATCTTGAGGATGCTCAAACCGAGTTTCTGGCTGCTGCCATCCTCGGCTTTGACCCAGACCACTTCGGTATCGGCCTCAAGCCCGCTGAGCGCCGTATGATCGGAATCGATGCGCACGCTCAAACGGTCGCCGACCTTGAACTGCCGGGGTGCTTCGACCTGCATGCCGCTGCTGGAGAGGTCGATGCACACCGCCGACACCTCATCACCCTCATGAATCAACACGACATCGGCATCGACCCGCATGCGGATGAAATCGCGCTTTTCGCTGTAGTCCCGACCGGTTTGACTCATGCCTTCGTCCTTCCATTGGGTTACGGTTTGAGCTGTTCTTATAACTCTCGGTGATTTGACAAGTAAAGTCGTCAAGCGACCATCGGCGCATGCTTGAAACGCCCCGCGGATGGGAGTACCGTCTGCGCCTTAGAAGGGCACCTCTGGTGCAATCGTGTTTTGGGCCAATGCTCGAAACCGGTGCAGCAGAGAGGCTAGAAAGCGAATCCAGTAGTCTGAGCCGGGCCCGTTGCCCCGCCTGCTACGCCAACCTAATTCTGGCGCCGTTTGCCCACATGCCAAAAACCAGTGCCACGCTGCTGATAATCGATGATGACGAAGTAGTGCGCGCGAGTCTCGCGGCCTACTTGGAAGACAGTGGTTTCAGCGTCCTGCAGGCCAGTAATGGTCAGCAAGGTCTTCAGGTATTCGAGCAAGACAAGCCCGACTTGGTCATCTGCGATCTGCGCATGCCGCAGATGGGCGGTCTCGAACTCATCCGTCAGGTCACCGAGCTGTCGCCGCAAATTCCGGTGATCGTGGTTTCGGGCGCCGGCGTGATGAACGACGCGGTCGAGGCCCTGCGCCTCGGCGCGGCGGATTACCTGATCAAGCCTCTCGAAGATCTGGCTGTGCTCGAGCACTCCGTGCGCCGGGCCCTGGATCGTGCGCGCCTGCTGCTGGAAAACCAGCGCTACCGCGAGAAGCTGGAAAAGGCCAACCGTGAACTCGAAGCCAGCCTGAACCTGCTCCAGGAAGACCAAAACGCCGGTCGCCAGGTGCAGATGAACATGTTGCCGGTCAGCCCGTGGAGCATCGACGAGTTCCAGTTTGCCCACCAGATCATCCCGTCGTTGTACCTGTCGGGTGATTTTGTCGACTATTTCCGTGTCGACGAGCGCCGGGTCGCGTTTTACCTGGCTGATGTTTCCGGTCATGGTGCCTCTTCAGCCTTCGTTACTGTGCTGTTGAAGTTCATGACCACGCGCTTGCTGTTCGAATCCAAGCGCAACGGCACATTGCCGGAATTCAAGCCTTCGGAAGTCCTTGGTCATATCAACCGGGGGCTGATCAGTTGTAAGCTGGGTAACACGTCACAATGGTCGGTGGAGTCATCGACGAGGAGACCGGTTTGTTGACCTATAGCATCGGCGGCCATCTGCCGTTGCCTGTGTTGTACACGCCCGACAGTGTTCGTTATCTCGAAGGGCGCGGTCTGCCGGTGGGGCTTTTCAACGAAGCCACCTACGAAGACCACGTATTGGAGCTGCCGCCGACGTTCAGCCTGACGCTGATGTCCGATGGCATTCTGGATCTTTTGCCAGAACCAACGCTCAAAGAAAAAGAAGCTGCTTTGCCACAACGGGTGAAGTCAGCGGGCGGCAGCCTGGATGGTCTGCGGCAGGTTTTTGGATTGGCCACGCTAGGGGAGATGCCGGATGATATCGCCCTGTTGGTGCTGAGCAGGAATCTTTAATGAGTACCGGTAGAATCCAGTTCGCCGAGCAGGACGGCACCTTCGTCCTGAAGTTCGTCGGTGAAGTACGCCTGACCCTGTGTTCGGCGTTGGATGCGACTATTGAGAAAATCTTCACCGCGTTGAATTTCAACGCGATCGTGATCGATTTGACCGAAACCCGCAGCATCGACAGCACGACCCTTGGCCTGCTGGCCAAATTGTCGATCCTGTCGCGGCAGAAGGTCGGCCTGCTGCCGACCGTCGTCACCACACACGATGACATCACTCGTCTGCTGCAATCGATGGGCTTCGAGCAGGTGTTCAATATCGTCAACCATCCCGTGCCTTGCCCGGAATGCCTGGACGACCTGCCGGATCAGGATCAGTCGGAGGAAGTGGTGCGGATCAAAGTGCTCGAAGCGCACAAGATCCTCATGGGGTTGAACGACTCCAACCGCGAAGCCTTCCACGATCTGGTGAATGCCCTCGAACGGCATTAAGCGGCTCGGGCCCTGGTGGGCCCATCGCTAGCAGGCTAGCTCCCACAGGACTCTCGATTCGACTCACCATTGTGATCACCCCACAGATTCCCCTGTGGGAGCTAGCCTGCTAGCGATGGCGGTCGCAGTGACACCAGATTCTCTCGCATAACCAAAAAAGGGCGAACCCTCACAAGTTCGCCCTTTTTGCATTTCAGCTACTCAGATCACAGCTTGGCTTGCAGCAATGCCTCAAGTTTTTCCTGATCGCGGGCAAACTGACGGATGCCCTCAGCCAGTTTCTCGGTCGCCATCGCGTCTTCGTTGGACAACCAGCGGAACTGCGCTTCGTTCAGGCTCAGACGTGCTTCACCCGCGTGGCCTGGCGCCAGTTTGCGTTCCAGCTTGCCGGTGTCTGCCGCGAGTTTGTCGATCAAATCCGGGCTGATGGTCAGACGGTCGCAACCGGCCAACTGCTCGATCTGGTTCAGATTGCGGAAGCTGGCACCCATGACCACGGTTTTGTAGTCATTGGCCTTGTAGTAGTTGTAGATGCGAGTCACCGACTGAACGCCCGGATCATCAGCACCGGTGTAATCGTTGCCGTTGGCCTTTTTGTACCAGTCGTAGATACGACCGACGAATGGCGAAATCAGGAACACGCCAGCATCAGCGCAAGCGGCGGCCTGAGCGAAGGAGAACAGCAGCGTCAGGTTGGTCTGGATGCCTTCCTTTTCCAGAATCTCGGCAGCGCGGATGCCTTCCCAGGTGGAGGCGATCTTGATCAGTACGCGATCACGGCCGATACCGGCCTTGTCGTACAGTTCGATCAGGCGATGCGCACGTTTGAGCACGGCGTCCTGGTCGAACGACAGGCGGGCGTCCACTTCGGTGGAGATACGGCCCGGGATCACTTTGAGGATTTCCTGACCTACCGCGACGCCAAAGCGGTCGCTGGCGAGGCCGACATCGCCCTTGCAGTCGCTGACGCAAGCGTTCAGCAGCTCGGCGTAAGCCGGGATCGCTGCCGCTTTGAGCAGCAGGGAAGGGTTGGTGGTGGCATCTACCGGCTTAACGCGGGAAATCGCCTCGAAGTCGCCGGTGTCGGCAACCACGGTAGTCATTTGTTTGAGTTGTTCCAGCTTGGAAGTCATGAGCGTGCTCTGTCCTATGGGTCCGTTGACATTACCCGAGCGCTGACAGCCACTCAAGGGCGCGTACGTGTATCGATGGCCGCTGCGGCAACAACCTGAAAACGATTGTTTGAAAGGCGCGGCCGGATATCGATAAATACGATGCCAAAACAGCTCACAGGTTCAAATCAACTGACCTGCGTACAGGTCAGTTGCGCAGTACCTACTGTGCATTCAACTCGGTGGTGACCGCTGCTTCCGCCGGTTTTGGTTGTCCGTCGGAAGTCAGCAAACCGAAGTTCTTCTCTCGATCATTACTGCCCGTATCGCTGTTTTTCCATTCGTAGATCGACGTCAGCGGGATATTGAGCTTTTTCACGTCGGCAATAAACGCAGTGATCTTGCTGGCTTGCCCTTCAGGGCCGCCGTTGGAGGCGAGCGCCGAGATCCCCCATTCGCTGATCACCCCCGGCAAATGGAAGTTCTGCTGAATGAACGTCTGCGCGTTGCTGATCTGCGTGGCCGTCATGCCGTAAGGGTGATACGAGATGGCATTCAGGCATTTCGGGTATTCGCTGACGATGCGGTTCAGCGCTACCGTCGATGCGGAGCCAGCGCTGGGTGGCCGGGCAAAGCCGTAGCCGATCACTGGCGATGCTTGCGGTTTGCCCTGCAGGTTTTTGCAAACGCCGCTCATGAACGGCACAAACGTCGTGTCGAAGTTGCCGGTCGGCCAGTAGGTGTCCAGATCCGGCTCGTTCCATAGCTCGATCGCGACCAGTTGCGCGGCGTACGACTGTTGCAGCCCCGTCACCGCGTTGGCGAAGGTTTCACCCGCTGTCGTCAGCTCGTTAGCTGACGTGGCGGGCAGTGGTTTGATGGCGCGCACCGTCAGCAGAACCGGCAGTCCAGCAGATTTGGCGGCGGCAAAGGCATCGTTTACCTGCTGTTGATAAGCCTTGGCAGTCAGGCTGTCACTCCACACACCGAAGCGCACAAAACTGAAACCTGCCGATTTGATCTGCGCAGCATCCGCGGCGGAAAAGTTCTGGATCTTGACCTGAACCCCGATGGTTCGGGTAGGAAGGTTAGGGAATAGGTCACTGGCGTGCACTTGAGTCGTTGCACCCAGCACCGTCAGCGCGAGGGCGCCCAGGCGTTTGAGATGGGGGGATTTCATGTCTGCTCTCCCGAAGAGAAGTGACAACTACGAATAATTATCTCGTTACCTGTATTTCGATAGAGATGATGGCACTAAGTGCACGAATGTTATTTTTTGTCGGAAAACTATCAGCCCAAAATCACAGTTATTTTTAGTCCGGTAATTCCGGTTGGGGCGCTTAAAAGGGCTGTGGTACTTAATGCACTGTACTAACAGGGCGAATCTATTTCTGAGTGCAGGAAAGTCTTGCGGGTTGATTAAACCTGCTCGACATGTTGGCCGATTGACATTACACGGGAAAGTAAACCTTGTTCAATAAGATCCTTGTCGTCTGCGTGGGCAATATTTGCCGAAGTCCGACAGCAGAACTTCTGCTGCGTAACGCGCTGGCCTCCTCAACGATCACGGTGAACTCCGCAGGCCTGTCCGCACGGGTTGGCGAGTCCATGGAAGCCAACGCGCGCCAGGTGCTTGAAGACCACGGACGGAGTGCCGAGGGCTTCAAGGCACAGCAGATTACCGCGGACATCGTTAATGAATCAGACCTGATTCTGGTCATGGAAAAACAACATGTAAATCAAGTATTGAAGATTGCCTCGCATGCGCGGGGCAAAGTGTTTCTGCTCGGCAAGTGGCAGAACGAGCGAGAAATCCACGACCCGTATCGTCAAGGCAAGGCCGCTTTTATTCATGCCCATGCATTGATTGAAGATGCTGTCAGCTCATGGGCACAACGCCTCGGGCGTTGATGAATATTCTTCAGATCAGTGAATGGTAAGAACAGACTTATGCAGTTACCGTCCGTAATCGGCACCCGTGACAACGATCAAGACAGTATTGATCTTCTCGGCATATTCGGCAGTCTGATTGACCAGAAGTGGTTGATCGGCGCACTTACCGGCGCCTTCATGGCCACCGGCGTTGCCTATGCGGTTTTGGCCACACCGGTGTATCTGGCGAACGCGCTGGTTCAGGTCGAACCGAAAAAGAACGACATGCTCGGCTTTTCCGATCTCAACAGCATGCTCGGCGGCCAATCGCCGTCGGTGACCGAGATCGGCATCATCAAATCCCGCGCAGTGATCGGCAAAACCGTCGATGACCTGCGTCTGGACATCGATGTCACGCCCAACACGTTCCCGATCATCGGTGGTTTTCTCGCTCGCCGTTATCGCGGTGAAAGTGAGTTCAGCGTGGCACCCCCACGCTTCGGTCTGAACAGTTACGCGTGGGGCGGTGAGCGCCTGGAAATCGCCCGGCTTAATCTGCCGAAAGAACTGCTGGGCAAGAAGCTCACATTGATTGCCGGCGAACAACAGCACTTCCAGTTGCTGGATGACAACGGCAACCTGCTGGTGGAAGGCGTTGCCGGCACTGCCTTCGAAGAAGACGGGGTAGAGGGCCTGATCGCTCAGTTGTCGGCCAACCCGGGTACGCGTTTCGAAGTGGTGCGCAATCCACGAATCGTCACCGTGCAAAGTTATCAGGACGCGCTGGATATTTCCGAGCAAGGTAAAGAGTCGGGGATTATTCGTCTGGCGCTGGCCAGCTCGGACGCCGCCGAGGCAGTGAAGATCCTCAACAAGATCGCGGCGCTGTATGTGCAGCAGAACGTGCAGCGCACTTCCGCTGAAGCGGCGCAGAGCCTGGCGTTCCTGCAAAGTCAGTTGCCGCAGGTCAAACGTGATCTGGCCAAGGCCAGCGATGCACTCAACGCCTATCAGACGCGCGGCAAGACCGTGAATATCTCCTTGGAAACCCAATCGGTGCTCGGCCAGTCCGTGGCGCTCGAAACGCGGATTTCCGAGCTGAGAATGCAGCAGGCGGAGATGGATCGTAAGTTCACCAAACAGCATCCGGCCTATCGTGCACTGATGAGCCAGATCGGTGAGTTGACCCAGCAGCAGAAGTCACTGGAAGGCAAAGTCGGCGACTTGCCCGCGACCCAACAGGAATTGCTCAATCTGACCCGCGATGTCGAAGTGGCGTCGCAGATCTACACGCAACTGCTGAACAAATCCCAGGAGCTGGACATTGTCCGCGCTGGCGCGGTGGGCAACGTGCGCTTGATCGACACGGCGGATGTCGACCTGAGCAGCCCGGTCAAACCGAAAAAAGCCCTGATCGTGCTGATCGCGACGTTCCTCGGCGCCTTCGTCGGCGTGGCGCTGGTGCTGCTGCGCAAATCCCTCAGTCGAGGTCTGGAAGGGCCGGAAGCTATCGAGCAGCTCGGGCTGCCGGTCTACGCGTCGATCCCCTACAGCGCGCTGCAACAGGAAGAAGACACTAAAAAAGTCCGCACCAAAAACGCAGCTGACAATCCGGCGTATCTGCTGGCGCTGCGCAACCCGACGGATCTGTCGATCGAGTCGATCCGCAGCTTGCGCACCTGCCTGCACTTCGCCGGGCTGGACTCGACCAACAACCGCATCATGATTTCCGGCCCGAGCCCACAGGTCGGCAAGACCTTTGTCTCGTCCAACCTCGCGGCGGTCATGGCGCAAAGCGGTCAGCGCGTGGTGCTGGTCGATGCCGATATGCGTAAAGGACATCTGCACAAGACGCTCAACACTCCGATCACCAATGGCTTGTCGGACTTGTTGGTCAAGCGCTGCAGCATCGAGCAGGCGATCAATAAAGTCGAAATCGACAACCTGCATTTCATCAGCCGTGGGCAGGTTCCACCGAATCCGTCGGAACTGTTGATGCACGCCAACTTCCGCGAACTGCTGGCGCAACTCAGCGAGATGTATGACGTGGTGATCATCGATACGCCGCCGCTGCTGGCAGTGACCGACGCGGCGATTGTCGGGCGAGAAGCGGCGATCAGCCTGATTGTCACGCGCTTCGGGGTGAACCCGGCGAAAGAGATCGAAATGACCATCCGCCGCTTTGCGCAGAACGGAATCGAGTTGAAAGGCGCGGTGTTCAACGGTGTCGAGAAACGCGCCGCCAGCTATTACGGCAATGGTAGCTACGGCTATTACAACTACGAATACGCGTCCGACAAGTCCTGAGTTTCAGCGGTTGTCCTTACATGTTTGAAGTGGGTGAGTTGTGAAGAAAATACTGCATGTGGCTGAAACGATAAAAGGTGGCGTCGCGACGGTGATTCGCACTATTTCGGCGTCGCCCGAAGGTGATGCGACGAACTACGAGCTGGTCTATCTGGTCCCGCAGGATCAGGAAAAAGAACTGCACGGCATCCCGCAGCAGCAGATCCGCACGTTCGCCAGGACCGGGCGCAACATCTCCTCGTTGCTGCGCTTCGCCTGGCGATTGTCCCAAGTGATGCTCAAGGAAAAACCCGATGTGGTGCATCTGCACAGCACCTTTTCCGGGGTAATTGGCCGTTGCGTGTGCGTGCTGTTACGGCCATGGCGCAAACCGAAAATCGTCTATTGCCCGCACGCCTTTTCGTTCCTGATGGAAAGCTCGCCGGCCAAGCAGAAAGTCTATGCGTGGATCGAGCGGGTGTTGCAGAAGGTCACCGACGTGATCATCTGTGTCAGCCAGTACGAGCTCGACAAAGCCGCGAAATTTGGTATCGATCGCAAGCGCATGACGCTGATCTACAACGGCATCCATCAACGCGATGAGGCGCCTAAAGCGGACAGCCCTGAGCCGATTCATCTGTTGTTCGTCGGTCGTCTCGACTACCAGAAAGGCTTCGATGTGTTGCTCAAGGCGTACGCCAAAGTAGAGCGCAGCGATTTGAAACTGACGGTGGTTGGCAGTGCGGTCAACGAGGACAAGGTCGAGTGCCCTCCAATGGACTCGGTTGAATACCTGCCATGGGTGACGCCCGCCGAAGTGCATGCGCTGTATCAAAAAGCCGATGCGCTGATCGTTCCGAGTCGCTGGGAAGGTTTTGCCATGGTGCCGCTGGAAGGCATGGCCATGGGCTTGCCGGTGATCGCCAGCAATTGCACGTCGCTGCCCGAACTGGTGACCAACGAAGTCTCCGGCTACGTGTTTCCGACCGGTGATCACCAGGCATTGGCCGACGTGTTAGCGAAGATCCAGAAGCCGAGGTTGCTCGATCTCGGCAATCAAGGTCGCAACATCGTCCGCGAGCGCTTCAGTGCCGCGTTGATGATCCGCCAGACCTACGACCTGTATTGCGCACCCACTTATTAAGTAGAACTCAGCTTATGAACGTAACGATTTTGCATGGCTACAGCGCGTCCAACTCCGGTGACGGTCTACTCGTCGATCTGGCGATTGCCCTGGTGCAGCGCAACTTTGGCGATGACACGGCGATCAGCGTCGTGGCCTCCGATCCCGATTCCTTCAGCTACCTGCCGCACTCGCGTTTCGACGCGCCAGTGATGGCAGCAAAAGGCTTGGGTCGGGTCAAGCAAGCGGTATTCCTCAACCAGTCTTACGCCGGTCTCGCCGATCTGCTGAAGAAGACCGACCTGATCGTTGGCGTCGGTGGCGGCTACATGCGTTCGAAAAGTGCCTTCGAACACGTCAAGTTGAAACTGGGCCACGCCAAGCAACTGGAAACGGCGATCCTCAGCAAAGTGCCGTCGGTGTACCTGCCGCAAAGCATCGGTCCGTTCCATGGCGAGAGCAGCAAGATCGTCGAGCATTACGCCAGCGCCGATGCGGTGTTCGTGCGCGACAATCGCTCGTCGGCGATTTTCGATGCCTGCGAAAATGTCTATCGCGCGCCGGATCTGGCGGTTCAGTCGTTGGCCAGCAAAATCCTCATGCAACCGAAGTTCACCCGCTGCGCGTCTTCGCCGGCAACGGTCTGCGTGGTGCTGCGCAAGCCGCCGGAGTGGAGCAAGGAGAAGAAGGTCGCTTACGTCGCCAACCTGAAGTTGCTGCTGCAGCGTTTGAAGAACAAAAGCAAAGTGGTCTGCGCCGTACAAAGTGCCGTGCGTGGCAACGATGACGGTGCGTTCTATCGCGAGCTGGGCATCACCGAAGACTTGCTGCCATTGAAAGCCACGCTGGCCAAATATCAGCCGGATCTGGTGATTTCCGTGCGCCTGCACGGCGCCATCGAATCGTTGCTGTCCGGGGTTCCGGCGTACCACATCAGCTATGAGCGCAAAGGTTTTGGCGCCTATCAGGACATGGGCGTGGAGGACTGGGTGATCAATGGCGGTGACATCAATGTCGATACGATCATCGACACGGTTTACGCACCGAACGCCTTGTCGAATTTCGGTAAACGCCTGACCGATACCTGCCGTGAGATCGAAGCGAAAACCGTGGCGATGGACGAGATCATCAAAGGTATCGTTCGATGATATTTCGCCTGCTGCTTCGCGGCGGTGCATTAGGCGCGAAGTTTTTGCTGGTGCTGGCGATCACCCATTTCCTCGGTTATGAGGCGCTGGGTTTTTACGGCGTGGTGGTGGCAGCATCGTTGATTGCGTCGAAGTTCTACAGCGTCGGTTTCAGTTCCGAGATCAATCGGTTGATCAGCGTCGGTGGCAGTTCGCGACGTGTCGTCGACAAGGTTCTGCTGTTGTATCTGGCGGTGGGTCTGCTGCTATCGGTAGTGACCGTGCTGGTTTATTCACTGTTCCAGCAGGTCGAGGCGGCGACTGCGTTGATCGTCTGTGTGACCCTGGTGCTGTTGACCGAGCACCTGTCCTTCGAGATCAACTCCTTCGTGTTTTCGGCGCAGAAAGCCACGGCGGGCGCGCTGCTGTTTTTCATCAAGACCGGCCTGTGGGCGTTGTTGGCTACGGGCGGGATGATGCTTGGCTGGGTCTCCGGGATCGCCAGCGTGCTGTGGTTGTGGGTGATCGCCAACGTGCTGGTGATCGTCGCTGGTTACTTGATTGTGGTGAACGTGCACGAAGGGCGCGTGGCCGGGACTTTGGCCACGTCTACCGTGTGGAAAGCCGGGCTGCCGTTTTACCTCGGCACTGGTTTGATCGCCTTGAGTCAGTACGCCGAGCGCTTCCTGATCATAGACCTCGAACCTTATGCGAGCCTCGGTAAATATGTGTACGCGTGGTCGGCGGCCAACACCTTGCAAGCGCTGTCCTATGCGGTGGTGGCGGTGGTGGGGATTCCGGTGCTCGCCAAGCGTTTTCAGGCTGATCAACAGCCGTTTACGGTCCGGCAGTTGTTCGTCAACAAGTGGGTTGCACGTTCGCTCGCAGTGTCTGCTGCGGTGGCGGTGGCGATTTATCTGTTCTTCAATTTCGTGCTGGATTACGTCGCCACCAGCGTTCCGCGTCCGGACAACGCAATCCTCGGCGTGCTGATTTTCTCCTTTGCCTTGCGCGCGATTGGCGACATCGTCTGGGGCGGTTTGATTGCTTCGAAAAACAGCCGCGTATCGCTCGCCAGCGCAGCGATCTGCCTGCTGGTTTCAGTGCCGGTCAGCTACATGCTGATCAAGCACTATTCGATCTATGGCGCCGCTTGGGGCAACGTCTTCGCAGTCATCGTGCAGCTCGGCGTGATCGCCATTTTGACTCGCGTCACGCGGCCGAAAAAGGCTGCTCTGTCATGGGCCTGAAGCTGCCGCGTATCGAATTTCGGGGCAGAACACTCGACTCCTCACTTTCGTTCCTGATTCTGTTCACTGGGCTGTTTCTGTCGGTGGCGATGCCGCTGCTGATTCCGCGCGATCCGGGCCCGGATGCCATGACGTTGTGGTCGTCCTATGCGCGGGCCGACAACTGCAATTTCTGGAACCCGTTCTCGCCGGACCGCTCGTCCTACGAGTGCTCGGCGTTCCTGCTGCGGCCCACCGGGATCAACCTGACCAACGCCTGGGCCTACGGGATGTTTTGCAATTTCTTCCTTACGGCGATTCCGGTGGTGGTGTTCCGACGCATGCCGCTGGCGATTTTCGGCACCCTGTGTTTGTGGGGCATCGTGCGTTCGTTTTTCCTGGAAAACCTGACCAAGGAAATCATTGTTTCGGTGGCGGTATTGAGCATTTTGCTCAGCTCGCTGACACGCAAATATCGCGGCGGATTTTTCTTGTCGGCAGTGATCTACGGCGTGCTGATCCGGCCTTACTGGATTCTGTTTTCGCTGTCCTGGGTCGGCGTCTGCGTGATGAAAAAGTACGTGTCGCGGGTGACCTTTTTTCTGATGCTGTTCATGTTTTATCTGGCAGTGGCCATGGCGATCCAGCTTGCGCTGGGGTTCCCGGTGTCATCGATTCGCGCCAGTAACAACGAGCTGCGTACGGCGGGCGAAGAGGGCTCGAAGTCGTTGATCGTGTCCTGGCTCAGCGGCAGCGATTTCGTTTCGCAGGCGCTGGACTCGATGATCATCTTCTTTCGGTTGTCGTTTCCCGTGGAGCTGATTCTGCTGTCCGGGCCGGGTCAGGTGATCTTTGTGGCGTTGATGATGATGACCGCGCTGCTGCTGTTCAAAGTCATCACCTCGACCGATTACAAGGGCGCACCGATCCAGACCAAACCCAAGGAACTGATCGCGATTCCGATGGCGTTTCTGCTGGTGCAAGGCTTGTTCGAACCGGACTTCGGTTCGTTTGCCCGGCACTTCTCGATGGTGGTGCCGGTGCTGTTTGTCGGCCTGGGATTGATGCTGCGGGCGAACAAACCGGTGCAGGTTGAATCAAGAGTTCTGAATTGAGGCGGGAGCTGTATGTCGAGCAAGAAAAAGTCGCTGGAAATCGAAACCCTGCGCGGACTGGCGTGCCTACTGCTGGTGCTTTATCACGTTATCGGTCCGCTGGGCGGAGGTTTGAAAATAGACCTGGGCTCGCCGTTCCGGGTGATCGCCGACTCTATGGTGTACGTGCGCATGCCGCTGTTCACCTTCATTTCGGGCTACATCTATTCCATCTACAAAATTCGCGGCAATGACTTTTCGGCGTTCTTCAGCGGCAAGGTTCGGCGGCTGATCGTGCCGCTGTTTTGCGTCGGTGTGCCGTTCTCGGTGTTGCAAGCGGTTGGCCCGGGGGTGAACAAGGATGTCGGCGTGATCGACGCGTTGTTGTCGTTCTGGGTGCCGATCAACCACTTCTGGTTCTTGCAGGCGGTGTTCATCATTTTCATGTTCGTCGGCCTGCTGGAATGGCGCGGTTTGCTGCGCACAGCGACGCGTTTGTATCTGCTGTTTGCGTTTGCCGCTGCGGTGTTTTTGTTGCCGCCGTTCAAGGTCGACGCGTTTGGCATCAACGGGGCGATTTACCTGCTGCCGTTTTTTGTGGCGGGGATGATCGGGCAGGAAAATGTTGAAGCGCTGAAGCAACGGTTCAAGGTGCTTGGGCCGTTGGTGTTTGTGCTGATCTCGCTGACGCTGCTGTACGTGGCGGCGATTGATCGTGAGTTGACTGTTGACCGCCGTAGCTTGATCGGTCTGACTGTCGGTTGTGTGTCGTGCATCGCGTTGCTGTCGAGTGATATGCGCTCGAAGTGGCTGACCTGGCTGGGCGGCTATTCCTATGCGATTTTCCTGTTTCATGTGTTGTTTGCGGCCACTTCGCGCTTCGTCCTCGGGCGTTTGGGCGTGAAGGATGAGAGCCTTTTGGTGCTCGGCGGTGTGGCGTTCGGTTTGCTGGGACCGGTGGTGTTGTCGATGATTTTCAGTCGGTTCAACTTCACCTCCGTGCTGTTTTTAGGCGAGCGGGCGGCTGCCAAAAAGCCTGCAAGCACTATCGCCCCAGCTACAAATCCCCTGTAGGAGCTGCGGAACGCTGCGATCTTTTGATCTTGATCTTAAAAAACAGAATCAAAAGATCGCAGCGTGCCGCAGCTCCTACAGTGGGTGATCACTGATAAAGGAAATTGATGCATGGTTGCAGTTGATGACGTCCAGCCAGTTGCGGCGTCGGTGGTCGAGGTCGGCGATGCGCGCGAGCGGTTTGCGCAGTGGCGCGAAGGCAAGGCCGGCAAGGTTCTGAGTATCTCGGTGATCGGCGACAGCTACAGCGCCGGGCAGGATTTCTACCTGAACAAACTGGTGCAGCGAGTGGCCGGGGAGGTGGGTTTCGCCGGGCCAGGTTATGTCGGCTTCAACCACGGCGCGGCACTCGGCGGCACGCATTTCAAGTACACCCGCAGCAGCGAAAAGTATTTTGGCGGCGACTGGAAGGTCTCCGGCCTGGGGCAAGCCAGCCCCGACAGTCGTACTGTGACGGGGCATCCCGGCGCATGGCTGCAAATCGATGCTGCGCCGACAGCAGCGATCAACACCTCCGTCACTCAAACGAAACTACTCTATCTCGGCAACGGCGAATCCAGCGAGTTGCGCTATCGCTGGTCGCCCTCGGAAAACTGGCAACCCTTGATCCTCTCCGGCACCGGAGTGCAAGAGGTGCCACTGCCGGGCACGTCGTCAGCGGCGGACTGGAGCTTCAAACTCGAAGTAGTAAAGGGCGCACCGACCTTGTTTGGCCTGTGGATGAGCAACGATCAGGGCGGCGTGCGCGTGTCGAAACTGGCAGCGTCCGGCGCGGCATCCGCTGATTTCTACCACAGCGATGATCACTGGCAGACGCAGTGGAAAGCGGTGGTGTCGAAGATCCCTGCGGACATTTACCTGATCATGCTCGGCGGCAACGATCAGAGTTTTGGGGTCAAACCCGAGCAATATCTGCAGAACATTCAGGGCCTGGTGGGGATGATTCGCGAGATCCAGCCGACGGCCAGCATCAACCTGATCCTGCGTCAGGACACCTCACGATCCAGTGCTTACCCAATGTCGGCTTATGCGCAGGTCCTGCAACCCTGGGCGCGTGCGCAGCATCTGGGGTACGCCGATATGCAGTGCGCGTTCGGTCCGGATGTCAAACGCTATGCCGCCGCGATGATCGGCCCGGACAAGATTCATCCGCTGCCGGCCACGGGCGGCAAGGTGATTGCCGATTACTTCTACCGACTGATTTCCTCTGACCCGACCACAAACACCCCCTGCAACCAATAACCCGTAGGAGCTGCGGCACGCTGCGATCTTTTGATCTTGTTTTTAAAAGCAGAATCAAAAGATCGCAGCGTGCCGCAGCTCCTACAGGGGTTTCAGTGTTGTTCGAAGATTTGCAGGTGAGTCAGTAGTTCGGCGGTTTTTTGCGGCATCAATTGTGCGGCGCAACGGGTTTCGACGTTGATGATGATCGCCGGATCGTTACAGCAAATGCGCACGCGAAAGCGCCAGTCGCTGAAGATCACTTTCAAGCCATCACGGTCATCGATCTCCAGCGCCTGTTCGCCATAAAGCTTTTTCAGATGCGCGAGCAGGGGATAGGGGTCGGCCAGCGGCCAACGAATGTCGCCGGACGAAGGAAACATGCCGATGCGCTCTACCAGCAGTGTGCTGCCCAGCCACGGTTCATTGGCGCTGGGCAGCGGCTGATGGCGTGACAGCCAGCTCATCACCCCGAGGTTGCCCACCTCGCGTTCAATCTCTACGGAATGTTGTGCAATGTTCATGGTGGCCTGCCTGATGTGAAGAGTGGGTGTTGCAGCCGTCTCAGCGGCCTTTGAGGTAGACGTTTTCGTAACAGAAATTGGTCGCTTGCAAGTAACCCTCGGCATCGCCGCAGTCGAAGCGCAATCCCTTGAACTTGTAGGCAAGCACACAACCGTTCTGCGCCTGTTTCATCAGCGCGTCAGTGATCTGGATCTCGCCGCCCTTGCCGGGTTCGGTGTCGGCGATCAGGTCGAAGATATCCGGCGTGAGGATGTAGCGGCCAATGATCGCCAGGTTCGACGGGGCGTCCTTCGGTGCCGGTTTTTCCACCATGTTGTTGACGCGGTAGATGCCGTCGGAAATCAGCTCACCGGAGATCACCCCGTATTTGTGAGTCTGATCCGCCGGGACTTCCTGGATGGCCACGATCGAGCAGCGGAATTTCTTGTAGAGCTGAATCATCTGCGCGAGTACGCCATCACCTTCCAGGTTCAGGCACAAGTCATCGGCCAGCACCACGGCGAACGGTTCATCACCGATCAACGGACGGCCGCTGAGAATCGCGTGGCCCAGGCCCTTCATTTCGATCTGACGGGTGTAGGAGAAGGTGCAGGTGTCGATCAGCTCACGGGTGCCGGCAAGGAACTTCTCTTTTTCGGTGCCGCGAATCTGGTGTTCGAGTTCGTAACTGATGTCGAAGTGATCTTCCAGCGCACGCTTGCCCCGGCCGGTGACGATGGCCATGTGTTGCAGACCGGCGTCCCGTGCTTCTTCAACGGCGTACTCGATCAGCGGTTTGTTGACGATTGGCAGCATTTCCTTGGGCATGGCTTTGGTTGCCGGCAAGAAACGCGTGCCATAACCGGCAGCGGGGAACAAGCATTTACGAATCATAAAAGTATCCTGGACATTTCATGGCGCACAGCAACGTGCGAGCAATAACGAAAGGTTGCAAGTTTCAAGAGATATTGAAGGCTTACTTTAATACCTGAGTCAGGTTGTTAAAGGCAATTATCAATGTGTGTGAAGTGCAGCAATGTTATGAGATGTCGACTTGGTTGTTATTAGTTATTTTTAGTCGGTATCTGTTGATAGTGATGAGTGCGGCCGGAGTGCTAATAAGTACCAGGCAATACAGTGTGGACTGCAAAAATATTTATTGCCAGTCATTGAACTGAAATTGTTTTTGGTTGTTGTCGCCTTATTTGTGTGGATTGCCACACAGAATCAATCAATGGGGCTTGACACGCTTATTGGCATTTATCCAATTACGGACCGCGCTATGAAGATTCTGGTAACGGGTGGCACTGGTTATATCGGCTCGCACACCACACTTGCCCTGCTTGAAGCAGGCTATGAAGTTGTTGTTCTGGATAATCTTTGCAACAGCAGCGACGCGGCACTGCATGCGGTGGAAGCCATTTGCGGAAAAAGTGCGCTGATGATTCGCGGCGATGTCTGCGACAGGGCGTTGCTGGACCGGATTTTCCAGCAGCATTCCATTGATGCGGTGCTGCATTTTGCCGGGCTCAAGGCTGTCGGCGAGAGCGTGCGCAAGCCGCTTGAGTATTACGAAACCAACGTCGGCGGCAGCATCACGCTGTGTCAGGCAATGGCGGCGGCCGGGGTGTTCCGGCTGGTGTTCAGTTCCTCCGCCACGGTGTACGGGGAGCCGGAACAGATGCCGATCCGCGAGGACTTTCCGACCGGCATCCCGACCAATCCTTACGGCCAGTCGAAGCTGATCGTCGAGAACGTCCTGCGTGACCTGTGCAAAGCCGAGCCGCGCTGGAGCATCGGTTTGCTGCGTTACTTCAACCCGATTGGCGCGCATGACAGCGGCCACATGGGCGAAGACCCCAACGGCATTCCGAACAATCTGCTGCCTTACATCAGTCAGGTCGCGGTCGGCAGCCTGCAAGAGCTGGCGATTTTCGGCAACGATTACCCGACACCGGATGGAACGGGTGTGCGCGACTACATCCACGTCGTGGATCTGGCGGACGGGCACTTGAAGGCCTTGCAGTCGATCAGCGACCGCACCGGCGCGCACACCTGGAACCTCGGCACAGGCGATGGTTACAGCGTGATGCAAGTGTTGCGCGCCTTTGAACAGGCGTGTGGGCAGCCAGTACCTTTCCGGGTGATGCCACGGCGTTCCGGGGATATCGCCGAGTGTTGGTCCGATCCGTCGAAGGCTGAAAAAGAGCTGGGCTGGAAAGCCACGCGCAACTTGCAGCAAATGGTAACCGACACCTGGCGCTGGCAATCGAATCACCCCAAGGGTTATCTGCAATAGTGGCGTTTTAGTGCAATGTTATTTTCGGTCAGACTGTTAGATAACGTCGGGAAATTAGACTGGAAATGCCATTTGCAAGTCCGTAGATATAAACCCGCCGTTCGACTTTTATCAGTTGGGTAAGACTGTGAGAGAACGACGGATCTTGTTCGCGCTTTTTGCGGACTTGAACGCTACCACCTCTAACACACGCCGGTTTTTAACAGGCCGAATGTTAGAAAGGAGTTGTTATGAAAAAAGTGATGGCGATTGCCCTGTTGTCGATGTTGAGCAACTGGGCTGCCGCAGCTGAAGCGCCGCTTACAGCGGTGACCAATGTAGGTGGCAATGTAGCGGCTTCCCAAGCGCCTGCAGCCAGTACTGCAATGGTTGCCAGCGCTGTAGCGGCGTCCAACAGCGGTGGCAGTGCCAACGGCGGTACCACCGGTACGACGGGTACCACCGGTACAACCGGCACGCATAACTAACAGAAATACTTGTTAGTGCAGTACAAGGTCGCCCGACGAAAGTCGGGTGACTTTGTTTTTAGATTCGCCCTTGAATAGCGTAGTGCCATTATATGACTCGTAGTGTTTATCTCTTAATGTTGGCAAGTCTCGCTTTACAAGGTTGCATGTTTTCCCCGGGCCAATACCTGAGCACCAGTTCCATCACCCGCCAAGGGTCCAGTGAAAGCAGCCGGGTCGAGCTCATTCCGATCACCCCCAAGCTGATCTCGATGAACCGTGCCACGTACAAGCGCACGCCGTTGCCAGCGGAATTGCTGGCGACCCCGGCCGAATACCGCATCGGCAATAACGACGTGCTGTACATCACTGTCTGGGATCACCCGGAGCTGACGGCACCGTCCGGCGCACAGCAACAGATCGATGCCAACGGCCGTCTGGTGCGTTCGGATGGCACGCTCTATTACCCGTTCATCAAGGAAGTCCAGGCCGCCGGCCGGACTATCCAGCAACTGCGCAGCGACATCGAACAGCGACTATCGGCGTTCATTGCCGAGCCGCAGGTGGACGTCGCCGTGTTGCGTTTTGCCAGTCAGAAAGTCGTGGTGACCGGCGCGGTTGCCAAGGCCGGGCCGCAAGCGATTTCCACTAATCCGCTGAGCGTGGTCGAGGCCCTCGGGTCTGCCGGCATCGATACCAACAATGCCGACTTGTCGGGCCTGTTGCTGACGCGCAACGGGCGTCAGTATCCGCTCGATCTCGACACGCTGAACAAGCAGGACTCGCAGTTGCAGAACGTCTTCCTCAAGGGCGGTGATCAGTTGTACCTGCCGTACAACGACGCCAAGCGCATCTACGTCATGGGCGAGGTCAACCAGCCGCGTGCACTGAGCTTCAAGACCGCGACGATGAACCTGTCCGATGTTCTCGGTTCGGTCGGCGGCTTGAGTCAGACCACTTCCAACGGCAACGCCGTGTACGTGATTCGCGGGGTGGAAAACCTCGACGTCGAGCCGGCGAAGATCTACCAGCTGGAAGCCGAATCGCCGACCGCCATGGCACTCGCTTCGCACTTCGAAGTGCGCCCGCAGGACGTGGTGTATGTCGGGCCGGCCAACGTGACTCGCTGGAACCGCTTTATCAGTCAGTTGGTGCCGTCGGCGTCGATTGTCGGTACCGGCGCTTCGGCAGCGAAGAACTGGAGCGAATTCAGTAACAACAACGCCAAATAAGGCCCGCCGACTGTGAAAACGTTGAAAGTTGGCGTCTGCCTGATGGCGGCCCTGATGTTGTGTGGCTGTAACCCGCTGATGAACGCGTCCTTGCGCAACCTCAAGTCGGCGATGGTCGGCCCGGATGACCTGGACGTATCGGCGGAGCAGGTGGCCGAGGTCAATTATCCGCAAATCAAGCTGACCACGCCGTCCGGCTCCGGGGTGCTGGCGCTGGTGCGTGAGCGCGATGATTTGCAGTTCTGGGTCGCTTCCGGCAAGCAGGTTCTATTGCTGCGTGATGGCCTGGCGGTGCGCAGCATTGGCCTGGGTCTGGAAGGCGATCTCGACGGGACGCGTCTGTCCGACGCCGCGCCCTTCAAAAAAGGCCTGCATCAGGTTGCCGATGGCTACACCAGCCAGCGCTGGATCGATCTCTACAAAGGTCAGGAAGTCGGGGTGATGGTCAGCAGTCGGTTCTTGCGCAAATCCATGACCACCGTGGAAATCCTCAACAAGGAATACAGCGTGCTACGTGTCGATGAGCAGATTGACGCACCGGCCATCGGCCTGAGTGCGACCAATCGTTATTGGGTCGATCCGGTGGACGGTTTCATTGTGCAGAGTGAGCAGCAACTGACCGCACAATTGCGCATCAGGATCGTGCAACTGACCCCTGATCGCAGGCATGTTCCTTGAAGCGGCTCAGGGTTTTATCGGCATGCCTGCTGTTGATCAGCGGCGTCAGTCAGGCAGCGGTCACCGTCAGCGGCGACGTGGCCAACCCGGGCCCGGTCGAGCTGCCGAAGGGCGGGCGTTTGCTGGATGTCGTCAGCGTGGCGCAACCGAATGCCGAAGGTTATTGGCTGGCGGGTGTGTTGCTGCGTCAGTCCTTGCTTGAACAACAGGAGCGGCTCAAGGCCGGCGTGTTGTTTGATCTGGATGTGTTGCAGCGCATGGCGTTGCTCTTTGATCGACCGAGTCGCGCCGCGCTGGCGCTGCGGCTGGCCGAGCAAGTCCAACAGATGCCGGTCACGGGGCGTCAGGTCGCAGATCTGGACCCGGTGGCGCTGGAAGTCGGCTTCGCCCGCAACATTCGTCTGGACGATGGTGACCGCCTGATCTACCCGACCCGGGTCGATGAAGTTGAAGTGCTGGGCGCCATTGCCGAGCCGTGCCATTTGCCATATCAGCCGTTGCAGGAAGCTCGCGAATACCTGCAAGGCTGCTCGCTGCTGGTCGATGCCGAGGCCGATTATCTGTGGCTGATCCAGCCCAACGGTGTCTCGCGACGAGTCGGCATCGCGCATTGGAATCGCGAGAGCGGGCACATTCCCGTCGCCGGCAGCAAGATTCTGGTCCCGGTAAAAAATGATGATCTAGATCCGCCTCTCCCTGAACTGAATCAGCAGTTGGCCGAATTTATTGCCACGCAGCTGGCCGAGGTGGTTCGTTGAATTTACGTTTTGCAGCTGTGTTGTTATTGCCCTGTGGTCTGGCTCATGCGGAGCCGCGCATTACTCAAGGTGATTTCGGCGGTACCGGTTTGTTGCAGACGCCGACGGCGCGCATGGCGCCGGCCGGTGAGTTGAGCATCAACGCCAACCGCACCGAGCCTTACAGCCGCTACAGCGTTTCGCTGCAGCCGCTGGACTGGCTCGAAGGTTCGTTTCGTTACACCGCCATCACCAACCGTCCGTACGGCTCCGAGGCCCTGAGTGGCTCCCAAAGCTATAAGGATAAGGCGGTCGATGCCAAAGTCCGCTTGTGGGAGGAAACCCATTGGGCGCCCGACGTGGCCTTGGGCTTTCGAGACATTGGTGGTACGGGTCTGTTCTCCAGTGAGTTTTTCGTCGCCAACAAGCGTTATGACAACTTCGATTTCAGCGCCGGCCTTGCCTGGGGCTACATCGGCAATCGGGGTGACATCGACAACCCGCTGGGCTATCTCGATGATCGCTTCAAGACTCGACCAGCTGTAAAAGGCACTGGTGACGTCAACGCCGGGTCGTACTTTCGTGGCAAGCCTTCATTTTTCGGTGGTGTGAGCTATCAGACGCCATGGGATCGGCTCAGCCTGAAACTCGAATACGAAGGCAACGATTACAAGCACGAGCCCAAGGACAACGTGATCAAGCAGGACTCGCCGATCAACTTTGGCGCGATGTTCAAAGTGACTGATTCGCTCGACGTCAGCGCGGCCTGGGAGCGGGGCAACACGGCGATGTTCGGCCTGACTTTTCACACCAATTTCGCCAGTCGCAAGGCTCCGGCCAAAACCTTCGATCCACCGGCCGAACCGTTGCCGGCAAAGGCGCCGACTACCGCGCCGGATCAGGTCAACTGGGCCGAGGTGTCGCAGCGCTTGCAGCAGAACGCTGGCTACAAGGTCGAGCGCATCAGCCAGCGTGATTCCGAGTTGATCGTGTATGGCGAGCAGGGGCGTTACTTCCATTCGGCTAAAGCGGTCGGTCGTGCGAGCCGGATTCTCGACAACAGCGTCAACGACGATATCGACTGGTTTACCGTGGTCAACAAGCGTTACGACCTGCCGCTCGAAGAGACCAGCGTGCCGCGCCAGACCTTCCGCGAAGTGATCAATAACGAGGAGCCGCTGGAGTCGCTGCACCGCACCACCGAGATCAACCCGGCGATGCCGCATAACGAGAAAGTCCTCTATACCGAAGCGCCACAGCACTTCAGTTATGGCGTTGGTTTGGGCTTCAAGCAGAACGTCGGCGGCCCGGATGGCTTGCTCTATCAGTTCAGCGCTGATGTGGACGCCGAGTACCGCTTCAACCGCAGCACCTGGTGGAGCGGTTTGCTCAGCACCAACCTGGCGAACAACTTCGACAAATTCACCTACGACGCACCCAGTGGTTTGCCGCGTGTGCGCACGGATTTGCGTCAGTACCTGACCACATCTGAAGTCACCATGCCGTTGTTCCAACTCAGCCACACCGAGCAGTTGGACAAAGATCTGTTCGGGATGGTCTACGGTGGTTATCTGGAGTCGATGTTCGCCGGGGTCGGGGGCGAGGTGCTGTTCCGTCCGACCGGCGAGCGCTGGTCGGTGGGGGCGGATCTCAACTATGTGCGGCAGCGTGAATTCGATCAGGGTTTTGGCCTGAGGGATTATTCGGTAGTGACCGGGCATATCACCGGGTACACGGATTTGCCCTACGAAACGCTGGCCGCGGTCAGTGTCGGGCGGTATCTGGCCGGGGACTGGGGTGGCACGCTGGATATCTCGCGAGAGTTTTCCAACGGTGTGCGATTTGGTGCGTGGGCGACGATCACCACGGCGGGCAGTACCGAGTATGGCGAGGGTAGTTTCGACAAAGGCATCTACCTGTCGATTCCGTTCGACGAACTGATGAGCATGTCGACCATGCGCCGCGCCAACCTGGTGTGGGCACCGCTGACGCGTGATGGTGGTGCGAGGCTTAATCGTGGGTATCAACTGCATTCGATGACGGATAGCCGTGACAGCGACATGTTCTACCGCAACTTCGGCAAGATCACCGAGTAAAGGTCGCAACCTGCGGGAGTGAGCCTGCTCGCGATGGCGTCAGCCCAGCCAACATCCTTGGTGACTGACACACCGCCATCGCGAGCAGGCTCACTCCTACAGATTCTGTGGCTGTGCCGAAATCCTGAGTACACCCCAAATCCCTGTAGGAGCGAGCCTGCTCGCGATGGCGTCAGTCCAGCCAACATCTCTGGTGACTGACACAGCGCCATCGCGAGCAGGCTCACTCCTACAGATTCTGTGGCTGTCCATAGAACCTGAGTACACCCCAAATCCCTGTAGGAGCGAGCCTGCTCGCGAAGGCGTCAGCCCAGCCAACATCTCTGGTGACTGACACAGCGCCATCGCGAGCAGGCTCACTCCTACAGATTCGTTGGCTGTTCATAAAGCCTGAGCACACCCCAAATCCCTGTAGGAGCGAGCCTGCTCGCGATGGCGTCGGCCCAGCCAACATCTCTGGTGACTGACACACCGCTATCGCGAGCAGGCTCACTCCTACAGATTCTGTGGTTGTGCCGAAATCCAGCACACACCTCTAATCCCTGTGGGAGCTGGCTTGCCAGCGATGGCGTCAGCCCAGCCAACATCCTTGGTGACTGATACACCGCTTTCGCGAGCAGGCTCACTCCCACAAGTTTCGCGGGATGTGCCCATAAGCCTGAGTACACCCCAAATCCCTGTGGGAGCTGGCTTGCCAGCGATGGCGTCAGCCCAGCCAACATCCTCGGTGACTGACACACCGCTTTCGCGGGCAAGCCACGCTCCCACAGGTTCTGTGGTTGTGCCGAAAGCCTGAGTACACCCCAAATCCCTGTGGGAGCTGGCTTGCCAGCGAAGGCGTCGGCATGGGCAGCATCGCCTCAGCCTGACACTCCACCTCCAAATCCCAGCCACAA
Organism: Pseudomonas sp. NPDC087346; assembly: GCF_044744235.1. Taxonomy (NCBI): domain Bacteria; kingdom Pseudomonadati; phylum Pseudomonadota; class Gammaproteobacteria; order Pseudomonadales; family Pseudomonadaceae; genus Pseudomonas; species Pseudomonas sp. NPDC087346. The sequence continues at coordinate 36,664 of NZ_JBIUXX010000032.1, read as the reverse complement.
AAAAGGGGACTTTCGTCCCCTTGCGGTGCTGCGCGGTGATCACCAGCCCATCAATAAATATCCTTCGACAGCAACGTAAACGGCGTCTTCACCAGGATCTTCAAATCCAGCCACAACGACCAGTTGTTGATGTACTGAAGGTCGATCTCGACACGCTTCTGCATCTTGTCGATGGTGTCCGTCTCACCCCGGCAGCCGCTGATTTGCGCCAGCCCGGTGATCCCCGGTTTAATCCGGTGGCGAGCCATGTAAGCGAGGATTTTCCCCGAGTAGAAATTGTTGTGTGCGACAGCATGCGGACGCGGGCCGACCAGTGCCATATGCCCTTGCAGCACGTTGAACAATTGCGGCAGTTCGTCCAGCGAAGTGCGACGGATGAAGCGACCGACTGCGGTGATACGCGAGTCGTTGCGGCTGGCCTGTTTAACCTCATGGTCATCGTGGACGCGCATCGAGCGGAATTTCCAGACCTGAATCACCTTGCCATTCCAGCCATGGCGGTCCTGCTTGAACAACACCGGGCCCTGCGAGGTCAGTTTCACCGCCAGGGCAATGCCCAGCAACACCGGGCTCAGCAGAATCACCGCCAGCAGCGCCACGCCTTTCTCGAACAGGCTTTTGCTCAGGGCCGCGGTAGGGCGGCTGGTCAGCGGGCTCTCGTTCAGATAGATCGCCGGCATACCGTCCACGACCTTCACCGAGTGATTGAGCAGCGTCAGACTGTTCAAGTCCGGCACCCAGACCACATCAACGTTGGCACCGAGCAAATCGACGTACATCGCTTCGATCTGCGCCGCTTCAGACAACGGCAGCGTGATGTACAAGCGACGAATGTCATGCGCCTTGATCAGCTCCAGCAAATCTTCCTGGGCGCCGACAATGCGTGGAGCATTCGAATCCAGAGAGGGCAGGGTACCGTTGCTGACCAGGCCCACCAGCGGCAGGTTTTCCATTTGATTGAGCTTGTTCGCCAAACCCAACGCCAGCTCACCAGTGCCGACGATCAGGGTTTTGTGCTCACGCTCACGCGACCGCTGATAGAACTTCGAGAATGCATGCAGCGGCGCATACAGCAATGCCTGACCGAGGAAGCCGTAGACCGCCCAGCTCAGCGTCACCTCGCGCGAAAACACCTCATCGGCCTTGCAGACAAACGCGATGCACGCCAGCGCAACCATGGTCATCGACCAGCCCATGAACAGCCGTCCGAGACCCGCCAGATAGTTGTCTCGCTTGCGATAAACGCCGCTGAAGGTATAAGCCGGAACCGAGGCCAGAACCGCCAGTGTCGCGCACATGCGGTAATAGAACTCGACCGTTCCCGTGTGCCGCTCGGCAAGGATGAACAGCAGTGCAACGACAAAGGCTTGCGCCAGTGCCCATTGGCCCCAAAAGGTAAGTCCCTTGAGGCCGGTGTTTCGATCGATACTAAGAGTAAGTTCCATACGATATCCCCAAAAGACGTCCATTCAGATTTCGACAGTTGAAGTCCGAGCTGTTAAGTAGGCTTATTGTTTTTGTTATAGCGAATGTTCTGAGGTAACAGCGCCGATGTGCCGAACTGTCGTCAATCAATAGACTAAGTTATTGTCGGAGATGCTGTCTGACGAGTTCTAACAAGATGGCCATGTGCCAACTTTTTAATAATTAAATAAGAGGACGTTAGAAATGGTCGAGCAGGGAAGGGTGAATAATCAATATTGATTTTGCTATTGTAGGAGGTAGCGGAGGGAAGCGAAATTTAACCAGGGAGGGATAAAGCCAAACAGAGTGCTCTTGTTGTTTTTGTTATCGCACTGTTTCTGTTTGTTTTGTACGCGCTGTCAGGCGCGCAAAGCAGGTGTTTACGCGACGACTTCCTGGATCAGGCAATAACCGCGATTTCTGACGGCACGGAACAATCGTTCACCGTGACTGGCGCTTTTGAATTTGTCCTGCAGGCGACTCAGGCACATTTCCAGTCCGCGATATTGCTCTGGCTCTCTGCCGATGCTGAGGATCAGCTCTTCTCGACTGACAACGCGCTCTTCATGGTGCAGCATCTTCTTGACCAGTGCAGTTTCCAGCCCGGTCAGACTGATTTCGATGCCTTCTTTGATCAAGGCGTTATGGACGTCGTCGAGATGCCAGGTTGCAGTACAAGGAGCGTCGCCCTCAGCGGCACGGAACATATCGCTGGCTTGCTCTGCCAATGTCGGAACGCTATTGAACTGCTTTGCCGATTGAGCAGCCAGCCATTCGGATTCGAGGGTGGCCAATATTCGCTGCGTATCATGTTCGATGCTGTGCGCGACGTGTTTTCGGGTACCGCGTGGGTAAGTGAACTCCATCAGTACGGGGGCGGAAGAGGGCGAAGCAGAACCTTCAATAAACATTTGTGCCTGAGACGTGCCAAACGAATTGAAACGCTCACTGGACAAGATGCTTTCAAGTTCACGTTGCGCCGTTGTGCTGTTCGTCACGACAACAAAATATTTTTTTGGGAGGGTTGTACTAGTTTCCATGTATCTCTCCTGAAGTACACACCAAATTTGGCTAAAAGATAATCGGCAGTCGAGTAATGACTTCCTTGGAAGTAATCGAAAGGCAGGGTCTGGGCCCAAAGTTGGTCCTCGATAGGTTCCACTCAATCTGCTGCTATGTTATTAAGTTTATTATTATGGTTCGGTGTTGCCGCGCTCATTCATGTTTCTATTTATAAATGTACTTGCAGTGCAGATAGTGCTTGATAGTTGCATCAGACGTTCCTTCGTATGTGCAAAAATGGTTGGCTGCCCGGAGTCAGGCAGTCGATATCAGACCCCGCATCAGGCGATAGCCATAGCCGCGGATACTCTGAATCGCGTTGGTACCATACATGTCCTTGATTTTTCCACGCAAGCGGCTGATCGATTTTTCCAGCGCTCGAGGGTCGTAGAAATTGGTGTTGAGCCCCATGATATTGGCGATTTCATCATGGCTCAGGATGTGATTGCTGGTTTGCGCAAACGCTTCGAGGATCTTCATTTCGGCAAATGAGATATCGAGTTTCTTGCTGTTGCCCAGCAGGCTGATACGGGTAGGGTCGAGCACCAGGCTGATATCGCGCTGCCATTCTTCACTGTTGAAGAACTCCGCCAGCAACTCGGAGCCTTCGTCGGTGAGCGTATTGAGCTTGATACAAAAGTCGGCGCCGGCAAGATAGTATTTTATCTTGTTGTAGGTACCACGCCCGGTGATCACCGCACAAATGATGGGCTTCAAATTATCGGTGCGCAGGCTTTCAACCAGCGCGAGACTGTCTTCGAGGGCTTGAGGGCTGTCGATAACGATGAAGATGGCGCGATACGTACCGGTTTGTTCATTGCTGTTATATGAACTAGTGTACGAATTGACTTCAAGCGCCATATCGGTCCGCACGTGCCTGGCGAGTAGCGCTCTAAAATGTTCAGCCACGCCACGGGTACGGCCCAGAGTGAGAACGCCGGGTTCGTCATTTGTCGGGCGCGGGCTTCTAGTCGCTAAGTTCGCTGTAAGCATCATGCATTGACTCAAATAGGTGCTGACATCGGGATGTTAAAGCACCGGTTCTCATCTGTGACTGACAATTGGTAACATTTAGGCGGATTTTAGACGTGGCCCGCGAGTTTTCTAACAATAATTAAGCTTTTCAAGCTTTTAGTTGATTTTCTCGGGGTTGTGAACTAGTCGTTAGATAGTGGCAATATGGAATTGTGCCACTATTTTGAAACGATGGCCATTGGTTTGTTCATGTCCTATTGCCACTGTTTGGCCATTTACCATAGTGTGAAGCAGGTCACACTTTATTGCGTTGATGAACTTTTTACTACCAAGTGCCTAAATATTTACAGAGCAGTTCGTAAGCGGACGTTTATTAACATGCCTTGAGTGTGTCTTTTGATAAGTCATATTCTTAAACAACAAAAGATCGCAGCCTTCGGCAGCCCCTACATTTTAAATGTGTAACCACTGTAGGAGCTGCCGAAGGCTGCGATCTTTTGATCTTCATGCACACCGATTGTTTTATTTCTGATACTCAACCCCTGAGTGTTATCAACCGGTCGCTCGCAAGAGCGCTCTGACGGAGGATTAATGGATTTCTGGACGTTTTGCCAGGTGTTGATTTTAGGTGCGGTAGAAGGTCTGACCGAGTTCTTGCCCATTTCCAGTACGGGCCACCAGATTATCGTTGCTGATTTGTTGGGCTTCGGCGGTGAACGCGCCATGGCGTTCAACATCATTATTCAACTGGGTGCCATTCTTGCCGTCGTCTGGGAGTTTCGACCGAAGATCTTCGAGATAGTCAAAGGCCTGCCGACCGAGCGCAATGCTCAACGTTTCACCCTCAATTTGTTGATTGCATTTCTTCCGGCTGTGGTTCTGGGTGTGTTGTTCGCTGACAAAATCCATCAATACCTGTTTAACCCGATCACCGTAGCCGTTGCATTGGTTGTCGGCGGTATCGTCATGTTATGGGCCGAACAACGCCGCCATGTCGTGAGCGTCGATCATGTCGATGACATGCGCTGGTCTGACGCGTTGAAGATTGGTTTCGTACAATGTCTGGCAATGATTCCCGGCACATCCCGTTCCGGATCGACCATCATTGGCGGCCTGCTATTTGGCCTGTCACGCAAGGCCGCCACCGAGTTCTCGTTCTTTCTGGCCATGCCGACCATGGTCGGTGCCGCCGTGTATTCCGGCTACAAGTATCACGACCTGTTCCAGAGCAGCGACCTGCCGGTCTTCGCCCTGGGCTTCGTGATCGCGTTTATTTTCGCGATGATCGCCGTGCGCGGTCTGCTGAAGTTCATTGCCAACCATAGCTACGCCGCGTTCGCCTGGTATCGGATCGCGTTTGGCTTGCTGATCCTGGCTACGTGGATGTTTGGTTGGGTGAACTGGACGGCTGCGGCGGCGAGCTGATTACTGACTGCTGATTAGCGCGGCGACGGCGAGGTCGCTGAGTTCCGCGTCCGGCGAGTCCTGACGGTAGCGCTGCAACGCTGAGGTGAAATACGCAGCTTGCAGCATGCCGTTGCCCGCACATTCAAACCTTCAATCAACGACCTTCAAGCAACTCCGCTGCCTGATCCAGCAACGCCAGCGGATCTTTGGCCTTGTGAATATCCACCGACAACAACTGGCGGAATTTACGCGCCCCCGGGAACCCGGTGCCCAGGCCCAGCACATGGCGCGTGATGTGGTGCATCGAGCCGCCAGCGAGCAGATGCTCGGCGATATAAGGACGCAATTGCGCCAGCGCCTCGGCACGGCTGATCACCGGCGCCGAACTGCCGAACAGCTGCTGATCCACTTCCGCCAGCAAATACGGATTGTGATACGCCTCACGACCCAGCATCACACCGTCAAAAGTCTGCAAATGCTCATGGCAGGCCTCCATCGTCTTGATCCCGCCGTTAAGCACGAACTCCAACTCCGGAAAATCCACCTTCAACCGCGCCGCCACGTCATAACGCAGTGGCGGAATGTCCCGGTTCTCCTTCGGCGACAACCCCTCCAGAATCGCAATCCGCGCATGCACGGTAAAACTCGTGCACCCGGCATCACGCACCGTGCCGACGAAATCACACAATTGCTCGTAACTGTCCCGCCCGTTAATCCCGATCCGATGCTTCACCGTCACCGGAATCGACACCGCATCACGCATCGCCTTCACGCAATCCGCCACCAACTGCGGATGCCCCATCAGGCACGCGCCGATCATATTGTTCTGCACCCGATCACTCGGGCAGCCGACGTTGAGGTTCACCTCGTCGTAACCGTGCTCCTGAGCCATACGCGCGCAGGCGGCCAGATCGAGTGGAACGCTACCGCCGAGCTGCAACGCCAGCGGGTGCTCGGCTTCGTTGTGGCGGAGGAAGCGTTCATGATCGCCGTTGAGCAGCGCGCCGGTGGTGACCATTTCGGTGTAGAGCAGGGCGTTCTTCGACAGGAGGCGCAGGAAGAAACGGCAGTGACGGTCTGTCCAGTCCATCATGGGGGCGACGCTAAATCTTCTATTGGTAATGCCTTGATTTATAACGTTTTTCTTGTCTTGTAAATTCACTAAAAGGCCTTCGTGTGTAGCTTCGTTGCACACGCGGTGTGCATGAGGTGTGTGTGCAGTGTATTATTCAGGTGTCTAGGACTGAACACGGATTGCACACGATGGCGAGTATTGTAAGGCTTCCAAGCGGCAGCTGGCGCGCTCAGGTGATGAGAAATGGCGTGCGCAAGGGAGAGACCTTCAAGAAGCATGCTGATGCCAAGCGCTGGGCGGCTGAGATGGAGAGCAAGCTAGAGAGCATCAAAGCCATCGGAACAGCTCAAACCCCCAAGGGGTCAACGTTCGCGGACTTCGTTGACAAGTATGTCGAAGAGACAGATCCAGTAAAGCCACATGGTAAAAATAAGAAGGCAACCCTCAAGAGGTTAAAGTCTGAGTTCAAGGGTGTGCTCATGTCGGATTTCTCAATTCTTCACCTACGTGAGTTCGTCGATAGGCGAGTGAGAAAAAAGACCCAGGCCGGTACGACTGTTTCAGGCGTCACTATCGCTGTTGATCTCTCGTATATTTCCACGATCTTGCACTGGGCTCGTGACGTTAAGCATTACGATGTTAATGCAGGAATTGCGAACGAGATTCGGGGGAGCCTTGCGCGAAGGGGAATCAATACAAGAAGTAAAAGACGTGAGCGGGAGGCCACTGAAGCTGAGCTTGAGAAGATATTTGCGGCATATGAAGCAAAAGGCTCTAGGCAAAAGATTCCTATGCCTCACCTGATAGCTTTTGCGCTGGCATCAGCAATGCGACAGGAAGAAGTGTGCTCGATTCTGATCGAAGACATTAACTACGAAGACAAAACCGTGGTGATCAGGAATAGGAAGCATCCACAAGAAAAACTGGGGAACGACCAGACGGTGCCGTTACTTCCTGCGGCTTGGGATATTGCCATGACGCACGTGGGTGATAGAAAGAAAGGGCGCGTTTTCCCATTCAATCAGAGGTCGGTGAGCTCTTCGTTTACCAGAATTTGCCAGAAGTGCGGAATTGAAGACCTTCATTTCCACGATCTTCGACACGGGGCCATCGGGAAGCTGTTTACTATTGGGCTTCGGATAGAACAAGTGGCGTTGATCTCCGGTCATCGCGACTGGGCAATGCTCCGGAGATATACGCATATCAAAGCCAAGGATGTGCAGAAGGCTTTCAATGACCTTCTGGGGGCCCAGGCTGCCAAGACCTTAGCAACGGCTTAAATTGACCTAAGGATGGCCTCTCTGCTCTTTTGCTTGGTCAGCGACTTCAGATGCTCCTTTACGTCGTCGATGTCGTAGAAATATGCTGATCCGAAGCGAGTGTAGCTGGGGCCATTTCCTCGCTTCCGCCAATCTTCTACCGTTGCTGGTTTCACCATCGCAAGCAATGCAACCTGATCTTCGGTCATGAAGCCCAGCTCATTTGCCAGAGTATTTCGTTTGGCGGCATGATCTACATTCATTTCATTGTTCATGCGCACTCTCCCTGTCCAAAGCCAAACCCTTTGACCCTGGCCATCAGGAAGGCACTAATACCCCTCACCGGGTAAAAGAAGCTATTTCCCGCATATGCGTATGCCGGGCCGGTGCTATTCCTTCTCCAATTTTCGAGCGTCGATTTGCTCACGTTAAACAGGTGGGCTACGTCATCTTCGGTCAGAAAGCCCATTTCCTGCGCGATTCCTTTTTGCATTTCACTATCTCGAAAGCACCCGCCGTCATGACCGTCAGTGCCCCCATCTCTCTCTGAAATCCAGGTGTCGTACCTTGGGTTTGTCAATATATGGAATATGTTTTTCCAGATTCCGTCAAGGCGCAGAGAGCATCTTTTAAACAGTCTACGCAGCGCATACCGTTAACTCAGAGTATGTAGAAAGTATACTTTGATCGTCTTATTGTTAATCCTACGAGCATAAAAAAGCCCCGTCGGGAGAGAGACCGTACGGGGCTAGTAGGCAAACCCAGAAGGAAAAGGAATTAAACTTCAAGGCATGACTAATGATACCACATTCTTTTAGTTTGTGTGGTTTGTTGTCAAATGTAAATCACCGATTTCGTTCTGTGCGGGGAATCCGTTAGTTCCGGGATTTTGTTTAATTCTCGCGAGAACTATATGGCCTTCTGCTTTGATTAAGTCCATCAGCTGTTGCATATCCGTTTTGGTGGCCTTGGCGATTTTATCTTGGATAGACTTACTGATTTTGATCGCTGTCGGGTGGTTGCCGTCGCCGTAGAAGCGGTGCCAAAAGTGGCGTCCGGCGTGCTCACCTGACATTACCTGCATTTCAACTAGCGCTGATTGTCCTCCTTTTTTTGTTGGTTGGTTTTTGACAGACCTGAACTTAATCATAGCGTCATGGGTTGGCATTGGCTCTCGGGATTGCGCCTTTGCATCGACGATCTTGATGTCGTCTTGTTTGCGGAATTTGCGCTTTAGAGAGTTGATGTGTGACTTCGCGAAAGTCTTACAAGATCGCCATGCTGCTGCGTCTTGGCTTTCCCCTGGGAGAAGTCGGTTACGACTGTATATGCGGTCACGGAAGTATTCATTCCCAGCGTGCTCGGTGTTGTCGTACTCAAACAGGCGCTGGGCGATCTCTTCTTCTGTCGAAGATGTGATCATGCCGCCAACAATGCGGTTGAGCTGATATGACCTTCCTCTTGCGCCTGTCCCACCTGAAGCCTTGCGTGCAGCACCGGGCTTGTACTCGACATCGAGGCCGTAGCTGGACATGTGCAGTTTGTATTCGTTGACGTCAGCAGTATTGCCGGGGTTATAGAAGCTGATAGCGAACTGCTTGCGCTCGGGATGCGCTGTGTACACATAGAAGCAGTGCGACAGGCTCTTCCAGCATGGATCTAGGGCCCTCAGCATGCGACCACCAAGGAAGTCATCGATCTGCTCCAAGATGGCGGCGTAGATCGTGTCGTGCTCCTCAGGGAAGACTGGACGGGACGGAGTGATGACGATCCGAAAGCGTGGGGCTTCCTGGGTATGAGAGTGGCTTGTGTACACGATGTGCTCAAGGCACAGGTCGATAAGAGCATCTTCAACTTCTTCGAGCTGGATCATGTCGTCGTCATATCCTGCGCCGAGCTTCTGATCGACATCGAAGACCACCAGCGTGGAATTGATCACGTTTTCGGCGTGGCGTACCGGAACACGAAAGTTGGCTGGTACGAAAGTTTGGGCGCGCTCCTTATCTGCAAGTACAAGCGGACTTGCGAAGCTTTTCTCAAAAAGCTCATGCAGGTTGCTGACTTTAGATGATGTTAGGGTGTTCGTTGATGCCCATGATTGCGTTGAGTAGTTAATCATTTGACCTTTCCTTTTTTATGAGTCTTTCGCTCATCTGTATCCATTAAACAAATGGAGCAATGGGTCACGCAATACCTTTTCTCAATAAAATATTTTGACTGGGTCTTTGATGGGCCTTTAGGTGTTCATTGCTGGTTCATTGGTGTTTATTTTCGTCGAGGCATTGACCGTCAAGTTTTTCTTAGCCAAAGATGTGACGTCGCCCGATCACCCCATCTACCACCCTTATTCTGTTTTCTTTCTTAAATAAAGAGGTGGTAGATGGGGTTGCTGGGGCTGTGTAAAACCTTTGGTTAAGAGAGACTTTTTGAAATGCGGTCGAAGAAATACATGTATACCCGATTTAATTATTTTACCTAATCTTCAGTCGAGGTATTGCAACGCCTTTTGCTCATTTTCGATACTAGCTACATAGAGGCGAGAGAGTCTCAAATAAGAAAAGGAACGCTGTATGAACAACGCATCAAACATAGTAGTTATCGAAAACAACCAAGAGGCCCTTGCAACTGCTCTTGAGCTCAGAGAATACGCAAGCACTACTCGACTCATGTCTATCGACGGAAACGTGCTGGACGCTGTCTCAGTGGCTTATAAAACAGCTTCTGGCCTGCACAGTGCAAACGACGGGCAAATCACAAAGTCGATCTACAGCATGTCGAAAATCGCTATCGCCCTGATGATCGTGAAAGCTGACAGCAGCGACAAAGCATTCGACACAGCAGCATTTGAAATCGCTCGTGATGTCTTCGTTTCTGGAAAAACCCAAGAGAAAGCACAGGCACTCGCTGAAGCAACTGGACGCACTCAAGAATCTTGCGTCACGGCCATCAACGGCAAGCTTCAATTCCTGACCGCCCGGATGAACTCCAAAACCAACGCACTGACCGACACGGGCATCCCCACCGAGACTCCAGAAGCCATTCGCGACATCATCCTGGCAGACGGCGGCAAATACCTTATCAGCCTGCCGACCGGCGAGGGCAAATCAACGATCATCAACGAGCCTGTCATCCAACACTACTTGGATACCGGCAGGAAGGTACTTGTGATCTCCCACCGTCGCTCAATCAACAAAACCCTGGCAAACCTGCCGGGCATCGTCAGCTACGACGAGTGCAACGATCCCAGCGACCTGCAAAACGCAAAAGGCCTGAAGATTGTCGTCAACTCGCTCACTGCACTGAAATTCAAACGCTTCATCCAGGAGGTCGACCTTGTGGTCATTGATGAGGCCTCTCAGGTGCTCTCCCACGTCCTCGGCGGCGAAGTAAAGAACCGCCAGGCTGTGTGGGAAACCCTGGATTTTGTCGTCAAACACACAGCAAGCGTCATCATGAGCGATGCCGACATTGATGCTCGTTGTGCTGAGATGATCGGCACGGGCTACAAGCTGTTCAAGAAGCCTGCAGCTCATGCTGGTATCACTGTACATACAGGTGACATCAACCACGTCAGAGCACTGGCCATCAAATCGGCGTGCGAGATGAACACCTTGATCGCTTGCGATGCTGTGAAAGAAGCTCTGGCACTGGCTAAATCTATTGAGAAGCAAGGCGGGCCAGCCGCGCTCGTAATCACTGCTGACAATGCTCTGTGGCCAGAGCAAGCTGCTTTCATCGCTGACCCGAACTCCACTACACACCAGGTGGTTATCTACAGCCCAGTGATCACCTCTGCGCTGTCTATCACGTCAGGCCACTTCAAGGCGCATTTCGGAGTGTTCCAAGGCCAAGTGGTGCCTAGTGATGCGATTCAGATGCTTCGTCGTGATCGCACTGCCAAGAGCTTCGTAGTCGGCATCAAGCAGCCGACGTACAGCAAGTCTGAAGCTGTTGAAGCGACCTACAAGTGCAGTCCTATTGCTCTTGATGATCTCGTCCCACACCTGAAAGCTGATGCATACGTCCCGCCAGTTTTTATGCGCGACCCTGATAAGTCAGATGAAGAAAATGATGTAGCGATCAATCAAGCCCAGGCTGATGCCAAGAAGATGTTTGATGCTGCTCAAGGCGCCAAGCTTCAGAGATTGGTTAGCGCTGAGGTTGCGGCAATTAACTTCCGCTTTCTGGAGTACGGGCATCGCAAAAGCGAGGCATGGCTGCGAGACAACATCCAGGCGGCACTCCCAGCAAGCCTGCTCGCACGTGGTTTTGAAGTCGAAGTCCTGGAGCATGACGATGACCTTTCTCTCTCCGGATTCAAAGCGGATAGCCAGGCTCGCAAGGCAGTAAAGCGCCAGATCGCCAAAGGCCTCAACAGCGCTGCTAAGGCCGATGAAGCAACTACCCAGCGTGTAAAGGAGTACGGCTCAGTCAACGAGCATGAGCACTTGGAGGCATCACGCGCTAGGGCAATCGCAGTCATGAAAGTCTCTGATTTCAACTTGGACGACGCGATGGTCTGGGGCTCTGGCGACGGTGAATCAAAGATCATAAAGTTCCGCGAGCTGATCGGCACCGCTGAAGCCCTTGACGCAACAGATGAGCGCAGCTCGAAAAAGGTAATGGCCCTGCTGAAGCCAGCACTGACCGCAATGACATCGGGCAACGGCTGGACTGGTGATCACAGTGTCGAGCTGTTCGACAGCCTGAACGCCATCCGCACTGACGTCCTCAAAGCCGGAATCAGGATGAGCTCTGCAAAAAGCGATCAAGCCAAGAAGGCGGATATCACGAAGATCTTCAGTCAGTTCGGACTTGTCGTCAAAAAGCACGAGACAACGAACAAGCGGTTCTTCTACATCATTAGCCCGAAATCACTGGCTCAAATGACACGATACATCTGATGTATCAAGCGCCAAGGAAGGCGCTGCAATATACCCAATATAAATATTTTGACAAACTTGCTAAACGCTATTGAACGGCCAAATGCTCATATTTATTATGGAAGGTATAGCAAGAATAAAAAGGAAAAGGCTATATGACCGCTTTTATTGATATCTCGCAACATCAAATTGATATGGGGGAAGTTGACGAGGTAAGGGCTTGCCTGTTGAAACCATGGGGGTTTAGGGAGCTCGACCGAGGTCTTTTGTTTAGCATCGCCCAGACATGCCTGCATGCGCTCCACAAGGTGCCTTGGAACGATTACAACGCCCAGCATTACAATGGACGTGTCGTGACAGTCGAAGATGTAATTTTCCTTCCTGACCTCCCGCCAGTCCCGAAGCCTTATCGGAGTTGGCCCGAAGCATTCATTATGATTTTTGGCGGTCTGCAGGAGTGCGAATACGAGCCGAAGGAACAAAAGCTCAGGTACGTTGTTGAGCACACATACCAACCTGACTCTGTTGATCCGAACAACCCGAAGATCGTGTTCGAAATCAAAGGTGTCATTCCTACATTGGTAGATGCGAAGAAGTACAGAGCAGTTGCGGAACAGAACGGCGTGCACATTATCTTCATCCTTCAAGAGAAAGGGATTATCTGCCCTTGGTCAAGACCCCGCAAAGATGGCACCAGGATGACCCAAGAGGAATGGATTTCAAAGGAGGGTTTTGAATACTGTTACCAAGGCGAAGAAGAGTCGTTTAGAGCAACCGACAAGTACAAGAAGCTCGTAGCAACCTTCGGAAAGTAATCCTGAAATATCAAACATGACGTACAGAACACAAGGGCCACGATGGCTCTTTTTTTTGCTTAAATTTTGCGCACAAATAAAGCCTTTATATTAGTGTTACAATATCTGCATAAGAATAATAATAAGAGCACGACATGCGTAAGATCTTGGGGATCGATCCAGGTCTCTCCGGTGGACTATCCATCATCGACGAGCGATTCAACTTAATTGCTTGTATTCCAATGCCAACCATCACACTTGACGGCAATAAGCGTCGGGTTGATCCGCGTCCGGTTTTTGACTTCATCAGTCTCCACAAACCTGAACTGGCGGTTGTGGAGTTGGTAGGTGCTAGGCCAGGTCAGGGTGTCGTCAGCATGTTCAATTTCGGCGATGCCTTTGGTGCCGTCAGGGCTGTTGCTGAGTGCCTGTGCTCAGAGGTTCGGTATTCGCGACCGCAGGAGTGGCGAGGTCACCAGAGCCTCTCAGGTCTATCCAAGGAGCAAATCGCCGAGATCGCTTACGAGGTTTTCGGGGAATCGCAGATTTACGGAAAGCCCTATAAGCGTAAGGGCGAGATCAAAAGAAAGACCTGCGACGGGATCTCCGACAGCCTGATGATCGCGAAGTACGGCGTCAGGTTTCTGGAGTAAGCATGGGCACTAGAGCACTCAATAAAGACCTGATCAAGCGTCTCTCTACTGCACTCACAAAGACACCGGTAGTTGAGGTGGCTGTGGGTGCAATCGGGCTTCCTAAATCGACTTATTACCACTGGAAATCCCTTGCTCAGGAGATATCTGACAGTAACCCAGATCGCGACAACCTCAGCCCTAGTGACGAACTGTTATTAGAGTTTTTGGACTCCATAGAGGTTTCCAGAGCCAAATTAGGCCAAAAAATAAGTGATGCGGCGATCAAGGGGGCGATGAATGACCCACGAGTAGCAATTGATATTTTGCAGCGCATGTTCCCTGAGCAATTTTCACCACCGGCCAGACGCGAAGTTGTGATTCGCAAAGAAGGCCTGCAAACAGGCACTGGGATTGCCCTGGTTACTACACTTGGTGCCGGCCAAGACCTGGATCAGCTACTCCAGCAACAGCAATCCGACGCTCATTTGCTCGCAAAAACAAAAACAAACGAACTCTCATAACAATAAGAAGAAAGGTACTCGGATGATTAAGCAAAAAAGCTGGGGCGATTGCGGTGTTGCAGTATTGGCCAACGCCATGTGTGATACATATGAAAACACCCTCAAACGCTTGAATGGTCGTGACACTGGTTTAACCATGCAGGAGATGTGCGCCGCAATCCTAGGCAAATTTAACTCCATCCCGATCTATGTGCCACTTATTGGGTTTAATTTAGAGTCTGGCATACATGATGCCTGTACTTTGACATTCGATGCCGCTCATAAAAACATCATGAGTGTCCAAGGTCGGCGCGCTATCTATCAAGTAAAAACGAAGTCTGGAATGTTGCACTTCATATACTTCGATGGGCAGAAACTGTTCGATCCATCTACTAGAGCGCCTGAAAATCCAGTCTTCAGCGACTACGTGTATGTAGTAGACGCAATTTTCCTTCTAGATGTGCAGCATTGACGCGGATGGTTTGTGATCAAACAACGCCAGGCGCTTGTGCGCAAACAAGGCTCTTCCTTTGTACTGCATGCGGTACGGGAAGGTGCTTTGTGATCCGTATACGGGACACTAAGGCCGGAAAGGTGCGCTTATGAGCTCTTTCGGGAACCTTACGCAGATCGCTAAGGCGACTAGGCGCGTCCTATGGGAACCCATCCCCGGCGCAGGTGGTGGGCTCAGCTCTCAAGGCATGCTCCTCATCACCGGCCAACCTCGGAACCTGGTCAAAGAGGTTCTGTTCCATGGGTCTCGGGGTAACGGGAAGTCGGAATGTCTGTTGATGGCTTTCGGTCAACATGTTGGCCAAGGTTGGGGCAGCTACTGGCGCGGAGTGATCCTGCGTCGTCAGTTCTCGTCCCTGAAGGACTTGATCGTCAAGAGTCACCGGCTTTTCCCGAAGCTGTTCCCTGGCGCGACTTACAACAAATCGATGCGCGAATGGACGTTCCCGACTGGTGAAGTCCTGATCTTCGATTACATCGAGAAAAAGGAGCAGTACGAAGCGAAATTCCACGGTCAGGAGTATTCGTTTATTGGGTGGGACGAGCTGACCACCTGGGCTACTGACGAGATCTATGAGTCGATGATGTCGACGCTGCGAACGTCTTATCAGCCCGCGAAAGCCCAGCCGCTCATGCCACCCCTGCAGGTCAGGTCGACCACGAACCCCTGGGGTGTGGGTAAGCGATGGGTTAAAGCCCGATTTATTGACGGCAAAATCAGCGGTCAGATTGAGTACAAAAACGGCCAGAGGGACAAGTGCGCAATCTTCGGTACGGTGTTCGAAAACCCGCATTTGAATGACGAGTACAAGCATTGGCTCCGGACGATCAGTGACCCGGCGAAGCGTGCGTCATGGTTGCTCGGGGACTGGGAAGCTGTCGATGACACTGCGATGTTCGCTGCGCTCTGGAAGAAAGATGTGTTGCTCATGCAGCCATTCACGATCCCGGTTCACTGGAAAGTCGAGAGGTCATTCGACTACGGCCAATCGACACCTTTCTGTTGCATCTGGACTGCCGAAGCGAACGGCGAATCAGTCATGGTGAACGGACGTCCATTCTGTCCACCGAAGGGCTCGATCATAGTGGTGGGTGAAGATTACGGCACTCCGCTAAACCCAGATGGCACTCAACAGAAGCGCGACCTGGGTCTGTTCCTCAGTGCTGGCAACATCGGCAAGCGGCTCAAGAAGCGTGAACTCAAGCTTCAGGAAACCATCCTGAAGAACCACGCCAAGGTCACTCCAGGCCCTGCTGACAATCAAATTTATAACGGCAGCAAGGTTGATCAGGGTAGCGCCCCTACAGTCGCTAAGGATCTGGCTGCAGAAGGCATGACGTTCGTTAACTCTGACAAGTCGCCGGGCTCTAGGGTGACCAGTGCGCAGCTCATGTTCGGTCGTTTGCAAGCAACCATTGAGCAAGATCCGGGCAAACCGCACATCTACTTCTTCACTAACTGCCGGTTCCTGAATTCGTCGATTCCGGAACTTCAGAGGGATGAGGATCAACTGGATAGCGTTAGTAAGTGTGGTGATGACCATGCTTGGGATGCCCTGGCTTACCGCTTAACCTGGAAGCGTCCAGTAACTTCAATTCAACAAGGGATTCGCTAGTCTCAGAAGTTTGCCGTCAAACAAAGTACAATAATTGTAGCCAAACAATAATAAGAATAGGCGCTATATATGTCAGTTAGTCAACGCACTTTGCGCTGCCAGAAATACCATGATGATCGCGAGATTATCCGTGACTTGCTCGGTGGCACTAAGGCAATGCGAGCCCTAAGAACTAAATACCTGCCAATGGAGCCAGGGGAATCTCCGCCTTCGTACAAGCGAAGACTAGATCGGTCATATCTGGTTAATTTCTTCGATAGGATTGTGAAGAATCTCGCTGCAAAACCATTTACCCGTCCTGTTGGGGTTAAGAGTGAAACTCACCAAGAGTTCGCTGATGAATATTCCGTCAACGTTGATGGCAAAGGAACAGGGGTTACTGCGCTCGGCTCGACCATTCTTGAAGATGCAATCAGGATGGGTACGAGCTTCCTCTGTGCTGACAAGGCTGTAAACGGCGGCAGACCCTACCTGTATCATCTTCCTGGAGACCGTGTGCTCGGGTTTAGGATGGACGAAGACGACAAACTCACGGAAATCAGAATCAAAGAGTCTGCTGTGGTTGCTGACGGCGAATGGGGCGAAAAAGAGGTCACCCGAGTTCGCGTTTTCAAGAGGGACGGAGAAGTCGTGACATGGTCTCTCTACGATGGTGAAGATGGATCTCCTATCGCTCTTGAGCAGCCATTTGCTCTCAAAGAGATCCCTGTCGTCGCGGTGCATTCTTCGCCCGTCGTCGCAAGTGGCGAGTTGATGGCAGCGCCTCCGCTGATCGACCTTGCTTACGGGAACGTGCAGCACTGGCAAGAGAAATCTGATCAGCTAAATATTCTCCGGGTTGCCAGGATTCCCGTGCTTTTCGCCTCGGGCGTAGCTGATGACGCCTCTATTGCCATTGGTGCCGAGTACGCGATTAAGGGCGACATTGGGGCTGATCTAAAGTACGTCGAACACTCAGGTGCCGCGATTGGTGCCGGTCGTGATTCGATACGCGATCTTGAGATGCAGATGCAATCCTACGGCCTGGATATGCTTGAGAACACTGGTGTAGCTGAGACGGCTCAAGGGCGAACACTCAGGGCTGGCGAGACGAACAACCGGGTCGCAATGACTACCATCAATCTCAGCAGTGCTCTCTCTCAGGGCTTCGGTTGGCTCGCGTATTTCAACAGACTCCCTGACGCCGAATTTCATGTCGATATCAATACTGACTACGGCGTTACAAGTGATGCTCAGGAGCTCTCGACTCTCACCACGATGCGAACAATGGGCGACATCTCACGGGAAGACTACCTACAGGAAATGAAGCGCAGGAGCGTCCTTGGCAACGAATTCAACTTGGCTGACAACGAGGATCGGCTCTCAGTTGAGCTAGCCTGATATTACCCAGATAGAAAAAAGGCCATCACTGACAGCCTTTAGTTTCGATCAAATTTGCTGTTACATTCCTGCGGCGTTCAAAAGCGGATTACCGCTACCACCAGCGGTGCCGTTAGCTTTGTAAGCATTGAGCAGCACGCCGGATTTATTCCACTCAAACACGGTGGATTCCGATTTGTTCTCTCCCACGAAAGGAATCGCGGTGATCAGGGTGTACTGGTAAGTCCAGATCTCTTTGCCGCTGATTTCGTTGCGAACTGGCGGGTAACCGATGGAGGCGATTACGTCATCCTGGCGGGTCTTGCCTTTGACGAAGGTCGCCATCTTTTCAGGAGCAACATAGGTGCCGGTTTTCATGTCCAGTTTGTCAGCGACTTTATGCACACCGGCACAGCCAGTCAGCAGTGCTACCGATAGAGCGGCTGCAACGAATACTTTAAAACTCTTCAAGCTAATTTCCCTATATTTCTTAGATGATGGCGAATGGACAGCTTTGCGGCGGGCATCGTATAGTGATTTCTCGATGCAGTCATCCCCCTAAGGAGCCTGTTCTAGAGGGCTCTGGCATCCATCCTTTATTAGTACGCCGATTGCTAGACTAGGCACTGACCACAACTGGATAATGCCCCTTCATCCAACAGGAGCTCCAAATGTCCCGCCTTGCAGAATTCCGCCAGCTCGAAAAACACCTCGCCGAACAATTGGCAGCTCTTGAGGCCATGAAAGGCGACGAGGGCCTGAAGAAAGAAGTAGAGTTCGAAACCAAGCTCCGCGCCTTGCTTGCCGAGTACAGTTACAGCTTGCGCAACGTGATCGCTATCCTCGATCCCCAAGCATCCACACGCGCTCCTGCCGCAGCCGCTCCAAAGGCTGTGCGCAAGGCACGTGACGTCAAGATCTACAAGAACCCGAATTCCGGTGAGCTGATCGAGACCAAGGGTGGCAACCACCGTCAGCTGAAAGAATGGAAAAACGAGTTCGGCGCTGATGTAGTTGAATCTTGGCGCACTCAGTAAGACTGTTTGAGTACAAAAACAGGGGCCCACGGGCCCTTTGACATGGAGTCCATATGAGCGACGCACAAGATGCTGAACAATTCTCCGGTCTTTGGGCGCTCGCAGGCCGACCTGAGCTTTTCGATTCTGCGTATGAACTAGCCGATCTAAGGGATCAGGCGGCTCAGGCTGGGGTCGACCTAGCTACGTTCCTAATGGGCTATTGCCTCGCTGCGGAGCTCGGGAGTCAATTCCCACCTGGGAAAATCCTAAGTCGATTGGCTGTCTATCGGAAGGTTAAAGGGTTAGTGGAAGACTTTCAGCGCGATCCGACAGATTTATCTTGGATACCTGACCATCAGTCCAAGGAAAGCTATTTGGCCTTGATGAATGAAGCTGTCGACCGGATCGACGATCTCTATGCTGCCACGCTTGAGGAGGTTTCTGGTTACGAACCACCTGGTGGCAATGGCGCCACGATTTGAGTACAAACAATTAGGGCCCTGCGGGGCCTTTTTGCTATGTAGCACCTGAATCTATGTCCGCCGATTTGAAATCCCTTACTCAGTGAGACTGACAGATCATGAAGGAAACAGAAGATAGTGAGAAAATAAAGGCCCCGCCTGGATTTGACCGTTTCCTCCGGCTAGGGATGCTAATAGAGAGTGACACCAAGACGCTGATGGTTAGGCTTCTGCACTTAATTCGCGGAAATGGGATCTACAAAATGATTCCGTCACGCGAAAACCGTGAGAACTATCAAGAATTCATCTCCGCAGTGCATGATGGATGGAAGCTAGCACAGAAGCTCATAGTAATTGAAGTCTGTAAAAATCTGTCCGAGATATCATCGCTCGAAGCGCAGAAAAGTGACTTCCACATAAGAAAGAACTCAGTCGAGAAATCTAAAACCATTGAGAAGATAAAAAAGCTAAGCCTTGAAAACAATATGCTTCGCAGGTTTGTCGACTCTATTGTTTGGCATATGCTTTTTGATGAGCAATCAACAATTAGGCGATTGCCCATGAACAAGCATGGAGATAATCTCTCTATAAAAAATATTGAAGATATCCAAGAGGTCATAGACCAATATAACGAATGCCCTATGACCATAGCCATCATGGCGGATCTTACTACATTCGTTCATCATGGAGACATCGCACTTAGAAATAGTCAAGGAACATCGTTCGTCGAGGTTAAAAGCGGCAGCAAAAGCAAGGTATTGCTTGATGTCATGGAGCACTCAGAAGAACTTGGCTGCAAATTGGCAGAAACAATCCTCACCAAGGATTTTAGTAGATCTGAAAAGCAGCAGTACAAGCGAACTAAAAATCAGGCTGATCGAGCGAAGAACCTGTCATCAACACTGAAGACGAATGAGGGGTACGATCAATTAACTGGCAGAAAAGTAAAGATTACGGAAACCAAGTGCGATATAAAATACTACAATGACGAACTCTTGGATTGCCGAAAGAGACTGGAAGAGAATGGCACATATGCAATAAGCGTCATTGATTCATGTCTTTACGTTGGCATGTACAAAGAGCCGGAGTTCGCATATGTTGGGTTTAGCTCCTGGATGAGCATGTTGAAGTGCAGCAACCCAATATACAACCTGACAGATAGTTTCTTTGATGCGCTCGCTAGGCCTTTACCATCCCTCAATATGCCGACAGAATTTATTGAGGAGATAATAAACGGGAAGATCATTGTGATGGGATGTCTCAACACAAGGGGCTTTTTTGAATTATCACGAAGACTTTATCCGAGCATGATTACCTTGGCGCGACCTCCCCAAAACGCTGATATAGGAGCGATGCGTGTTGACGGGAAAGCCATGGCAATGTCTATGAGCGACCAAGGAATTCAAGGATACCTAGGAGATGGACTAATGAATCGTATGAGATTTGATCTTCAGAGTCCGAGGAGTATTTTGGAGAATCAGTACGCAACGACCAACAAATATTACTATATACCAGTGCATCACCAGGCATCGGATGACCTTGCGGAGGAATCTATTGGCTAGCTGAGGATATTATAAATCCACCCCAGCTGGCCAACCCCGCAGTGCTGGCAGTATGATATTGGTTTGAGTGCAAACGGGCCCTGCAGGGCTCTTTCAACATTGGTAGCGAGTGCTATTGATCCCAAGGGAGAGGAAATTATGAGTCAGCAAAGGAATTCAAAGGAGAAGTGGAACAGGATTGTCGAGGAAAACCGGCACCTGTCCATTGAGTACATAGAGAAACTTGCAAAGCCGATACTTGATGACCTCACATCTTGGGTGAACAGAAAGTTTTACAACCCATTAAATGGTGAGTTGACCTATAAAATACCACTTGATGAGCGAGTTAATGCTACCGCGACAACCGATGTTCTAGATCCAACGCATCCTATAATTGAAATGAATCTCGGAATGCTACGAGAAATATATCGGGATGCATTTGTATTTCCCTTGATGTCTGATATTTTCAGTGAAAAAACTTCTACTATTAAAGATTTAAATGAAGTTTTCCAAAGTGTTTGCTTAACATTCGGCTCTGGTGTTCCTCCGATTAATGCGAATCAACAAACCAAGCTATTTGATTTAATGAAACCTGCTTACGATGAGCGGCGGCATGAAAAACTGACCGATGATATGCTTGGCTCGAGATTCATGATGTTCGAACTGATGGTTGTATGGCTTTATTTTCATGAAGTAGGTCATCTCCTGCAACGACACTTTTTGCTAAAGATAATAAAGCCTGGAGATGAAATTGTTTGTGTGAGCGAGATGCAAGAGTCCGTCGACTTCCACTCGAAAGCGACAGATGAAAATTACTTTCTGAAATCTCAGGCTCGTGAAATTCTTGCAGACCTAGAGGGGGTTGACTTGACAATCTCTTACATGGTGAAGAACAAGCTATTCCATGTGCCTGGAATATACCTTCTCATGTGTGCGCAGGAGATAATGTTTCACCGCTTCTTCCAATCCTACCCAGAGAACTTCGAAATACCTGAAATCAAGCATCCTAATCCAATTGTTCGTGGTGAATATGTTCAGGGCTATTTAACAAATCTGGTTTTAGATACTTTAGTAAAAAACGGCTTTATAAGTGATCGAAAAGATGGTGGCTACCAAATTACATATCTTTCGACAAGGGCGTCATCAATGGCAGGTTTGTTTTGGGCCAATCGGTACGAAGAATTTGATGGAGGCGAACTTCCTACGTTCATGCG
This sequence comes from Pseudomonas sp. NPDC087346, assembly GCF_044744235.1. Taxonomy (NCBI): domain Bacteria; kingdom Pseudomonadati; phylum Pseudomonadota; class Gammaproteobacteria; order Pseudomonadales; family Pseudomonadaceae; genus Pseudomonas; species Pseudomonas sp. NPDC087346. Next base: position 14,887 of record NZ_JBIUXX010000032.1, on the reverse strand, counting down.
ACTTGCATCCAAAGAAAATCATGAGCAGAAAATGCAGTATATTCACACAATGAGATATTGGATCGATTCTCAGCTGGAGAAAATCAAAGTCAACCATCTTTGCAGGCCCAACTTTATCGAATACTTTGAGGGATTGAAATTGTACCAAAAATAGGGGCGCAAGTTTTGATGATAGCAGGCTGCTCTTGATAGCTACCTGGCGCTATATCTTGTTGTCAAACCCTCAATGCCCATCCCGGCGCACCAGGTCTTTGTATCGCTCTCTGCTCTCAATGATCTGATCGCGAAGTTCTTCCGGGTCGATGCTCATGCAGCCTCCAAGCGGGACTTGGAGGGTTTTGAGGGCGTTTGCGGCTAAGATGAACTGCTCTTCTTCGATCTCAGTTCTTGTTTTCGGTCGACGTGTGAAGAGTTTCATAATCCTTTCTCCAGTCCGGAATCCACGACAGGTCGGCGTCTGGACTAATCGACTTGAGGTTTTTTCTGACTAAGTCCTGCACAGACGGTTGCTCAAAGTTGAACTCAATGATCTCGTGTAGTCGGCTTGCAATTTCCTTGCGGTCTTCAGTGTCGAATTGTTCCAGAGCCTTAAAGATAGAGATGGCACTATTCCAACCTATCCGAACAAGATCAATGTAACTACTGGCATAACTGTCAACGATATCCATGAAGCATCTCTATGAGTCTTGATGCTTGTATTATGCAAAATGAGATTGCGCGGTGTATATATGGATATTCAATCAGTAATTAGATTTGTCGACTTATAACTCTGAAGCCATTGAAAACCCAAGTGCGTATATCAGCGGCATACTCTTAAAATAATTTCCGCACTTCGTTTGCTAACAAACCTTGGGCAAAGAAAAAGGCCCTGGAGGGCCTCATGCTTTCGGAAGCTTTGTCTGCTTTATGATTTCCATGCTGTCCCCATACACGGTTTCATCACACCTGATGAGTATCTGTCTGTTGAGCGCCACGACTATCTCGTTAGTAGCTTCTACTTTGCCATTACCCCAGTTGTCTGAGTCATTTACCATGTAGGCAAGGGTTGGGGAAATGGGGAAATATAGGTCGGTATGTAAGGGTGGTATGCCATTAGGTTTACGATTGAGCACAGAGGGATGAACGTTGATCACCGGGTTGTCACTCGTAATGAACCGGGTATCCGTGTTGTTGATGAGCCAAACCACGTTTTTTGTCTCGTAGTACATGGCGGTGCTGTAGCCCATGTTGACTCCTACGAGGATAGCCATAAACCAGTTGTTTTTTTTGATCAGGTCGTTGATCACCTGATTATCTGAGCGAGCCGATGAGTCAACAATGTTACGGAAAACTTTTGTTCGCGAGAACTGGTGGCCCATATAGCTGATCAAGTTGTTCAACGCGTTTTCTTCATGCAAAGCTGAAAAATTACCAGCTCGTAATTCGTCGAGCGTCGGCCTAACGTCATTTTCAATCGTCGTGTGTAGTTCTTCGATTGTGTTGAAGGTGATCTCATCGCGCTTTGCTTTATCCTTGATTGGATCAAGCACGCCAAGAAGGCATGAATAGACGATCATCCTCTTTAGAAAACCATAATGGAGTGGCCGTGTTGCAGGAGTACATTGGCTTATCCAATATTCAAGAAACTCGACATCGATATTGTCTAGCGGGGTCAGCTTGTAGAACTCATATTCACGACCAAGCCCTTTGGTGCTCACGGCTTGGATGTTGCCCTTCTTTGTTCGATGAAAGACATCCCTCTGGTTATGTGACCAACCACGAAGGTAATGCGCCCAGATGTAGTGATTGCCACGTTTGATGTCCATCTTCGCTCCTTGTCCTGAAGGCATCTTGTCTGCGGCCCGGTTTGGAGTCAAACCGCGTTGCCTGGGCGTGGGCTCGGTGATAGGTTGCCGGGATGGATCAGCCACTGTTCGACCTCGACCTTTCGCGTGTTACTCGTGAGCACTACATCACCGGTAAAGCCGCGATCAATTTCCCATTTCCTGGTGTTACGACGGGTGGGTGGCACTTCATGTCCTACTGGAGTCAGGATTCCGGGGTCTGCAAAGTGTCGCTCGCCGGCGTCCATTTCCCCGACACCACGAGCTTCTTCGGTGACGCTGGGATAGTGGATGCCACCCAGGTGCTGGCTGACCGTGGGTGGGAGTCTGCGGGACGGACGACGTGGATGGCGGATCACTTCAGGGCTGCAGCAGATATGGTTGTCAGGTGGGCTCTCAGCGACTCTCAGCACTGCAACGTTGAGATAGAGGACTGGTTTCCTGATGACGAGGATCGACAGCGGTTCCTTGACCTCATTGGCGCTGCCAAGGGTCGGCTTCGGGAGATGGCCAGACTTCAGAAGGTTGAGCTATGGCTTGAAGGTCAGTGCTGACTTGGGTTCCGCATGATCAGGGCTTTGAATCGCTGGATTATCTCATCCCGCATCGCTCTATCGACACCAGCATCTCCCAGGCCTGCCTCTACAGCCTCCATTGTCTGAAAGTCGTACCAACCGTTACTCCTAGCGGAAGCCAGGAAATCAGCCCAGGTAATTGCCAGTCCTTCTATATTGATGATTCGGTCAATTGCGGGCCCAAGAGGCATTCCATGAGTGGCCTTTAGCTCAAATAACTTTTGACCGGAAAAAACTAAAGGGTTCATTTAGTTGAGATCCGTTTTTCTTTGGTCGCGGACTGCGCGGTAATGCTTCTTCAATTTCGCCTCGAATCGCGGAGTGTCAAGCCGCACACTCAGGGTAACCTCCGAAATAGACCTCCAACCCATAACATCGAACATTTCAATTCTGTCGATTGATCCGTCTGCTTCTCCACGCACAGTCCAGGCAGTGGAGTCGCTCTTTATAAAGTCGTAAAAGAGATTCGGGAAAAATGATGGATCATAGTGCTCAAACGCTGTTTTTTCGATCACGGGGCTGTCCTTGTTATTGTTATTTGTTGATCTGCTTGTAGTTTGGCAGTGAGCATCAGTACGTTCAATAGCCTCGATAAAAATAATTTGATTATTGCACTGCTCCATCAATACAATACAAATATTAGAAGAAGAGCCCAAGCTCTCAGGTATTAAAATGCAGACAATCCGCATCAAAGCACTGACCCCGCAAACCGAAGATATCTGTGCAATTCGCCTTATCGGCGGTTTCGACTCCGAAAGAAATCACTATCCAGCCCTCGACATGCTCAGGTTTGAGAACAAACGACAGCTTGAGTTGATTGCAGACTACGCTGAAGTCGGGTGTGCACTTTCTCTCAGGACTATTGAGAACTTTATTATCGGCGAGCTGGTTCGGGCAGATGATCTCGTGTTTGATGGTGTCAGGTATGTTTTCAACGTACAAAGTTTTTCTGAGCCAAAGAGTTTGGAATACCTGGTCTGGGAAGTCTTGGCGCAGATCATCGAAGAATAATAATAAGAGGAGAACGACGATGACCAAATTTGTAGAACAGTTCGACATGTACATGAAAGCGCATGAGGCCTTCAAGGCCGGAAGGAATACTGAAGGCTTGAGCGCAACACTCTTCCTGCTCGCCAATGGAATCGTTAAGCCCAATGCCAGGGAGTTGTACGAGCTCTGGGAATCTTCGGTTTATGGTGGTCGTGGCTCAGATGAACTGTTTCTCACGATTCTCGACCTTGGATTGATTCCCGACATTCTCAAAGATGCTAAAGCTGGTAGCTTCGACATTCTCAGCGAGTTCGTCGAAAGAGTTCAGAGTCTCGATCAAGATACGAAATATGCGATTCTGAAAGCTGTTTAAGATAGTCAAGGATTATTTTGCGCTAAATCCCCCAAGCCATTTTTTATGATATTATGTGTTCACAACATATAAAAACAATAAATGATCCTTGGGGGATTAAGAATGTTGAAGCAGCACAATAGTTTCGTTGTTTTCAAGGCGTATGGCGAAGAAGATGGCGGAACACAAGAGCCAGGGGCTCAACCAGTACCAATCACTTCCACTCCAGAATTCCAGGAAACTCTCAAAGCCGAACTAGCCAAGGCACTCGCTGCCGAAACTGGTGGTTTGAAGTCAAAGAATTCTGAGCTCAAGTCCGAGCGAGATAAGTTCAAGGCGCAAGCTGATGCCTTCGTTGCTCAAGCGCAAGAGCTGGAGGATCAAGAAGCACTAAAATCCGGCAAGATGGACTGGCAGGCGCTGATGGATAAGCGTATGCATGCCAATAACCAAACTTGGCAAGAACGCCTTCAGGCTGAGCAGTCCGAAAAGGATGAGCTTAGGAAAGCGATTGATGTCGAGAAAGGCAAGTTGAAGCAATTTCAAATTAAGCAACTCGTCGGGAATGCTGCACTTCAGAACCAGTTTCTAGCACCAACCGCTGTGAAAGATGTACTGAAGCTGGCTCCAGATATCTGGGATCTGGCAGACTCCGGAGAGCTAGTTGCAAGAGATCAGCACGGTAATGTGATACTCGGAAAAACAGGACGCGCACTGACCCCCAAGGAATGGATTTCTAGCCTTGAAGAAGAATACCCTCACTACTTCCCTGAATTAAAAGGTAGTGGTGCCAAGCAAGGGTCTGGTGGTAATGCACAAACTATGACTCGCCAGGAATGGCAGCAGAAATTGATGCTGGGCACAGCCCAAGAACAATCAGATCTGTTCGCCAAAAGATCGAAGGGCGAAATCGTAGTGAGCTAAGGAATACGGATGTATAGGAGGTTTAACTTCTTCTGCATTCACCAAGGTAGTACCTGGGGCTCACCCTGAGCTCCAGTTCCCAAGCTGGTCGGGCCAGCGACTGTTTTGCTCTGTGAGCAACAGATACCTCAAAAATACCAATACAACAATAATAAATAGGTATGCAAATGACGCAAAGTAATGCACTCGTTGTTCTTCCAGCTTATGGGAACGATTTCGAAGCACTAATCAATGAAACTATCCTTCCTGTCGCTATGTCACGCCTTCGTGGTCAGTTGACTATGCCCGGATTGATTACCGTAAACACGGCGGACGAGTCGAAAAAGGTCGGTGAGTCGATTCGGATCAACAAGCCTGTTGAGTTCGATGAAGCAGACGAACATGGGGTTGGTGGATCTGTTGCTACAGATCTCGAAGTCGAGAAGGTCGACCTGAAGCTGGATCGACATATCTATAAAGAATTCAAGATGTCCGACCGAGAATTCACGGGCATGCAGCCTGGTGTTATTCCTGATGCTCTCGGTGCCGCAGTGGACGTCCTGGCCAGAACCATCAACGAAGCTATCTTCGATCTCGTAAAAGAAGTTCCGTATCACTCTGGCGTTCTTGGGTCGATCAACCCACTAGATAAAAAAGACGTGATCAATGCGCGCAAAACACTCCACAACGCCAAAGTGCTGGGAGAGAAGACATTCGTCCTGACCTCCGACGGTGAGGCTGAATTGCTGGGTGTGTTCACAACTGGCAGCGACCAAGTGGCTGAGAAAGAAGGCGTAATCGGGCGTAGGTTCGGCCTCAATTGCTACAGCGATATCCAGGCACCGTTCCACTTTGCAGGCACAGCTTCTGAAAGCCAGTCCGCCACCATCTCGACCGCCGCCTCCGTTGGTACGAGTGTACTTGTGATCAAGGGCCTCGATCCTGCTGCGACCTTCGTTAGGGGTGACGTCATCAAGGTAGCTGGTGTCGATAGTCCTTTCTCTGTTGCTAAAGACGTTGCTGCAGATGGCACTGGCTCAGCAATCGTCACGATCCACGAAGTTATTAAAACGGATATTCCTGCAGGTGCTGCTGTCGCTGTAGCGAAAGACCACGGCTTCAACATCGCGTTCTCGAAGTCAGCGTTTGTCATCGCATTCCGTCAGCTTGAAACTCCTGCTAACGCTCCTGGCGTAACCATGGGATCGATGACAGACCCCGCAACTGGCGTAACCATGCGTCTGCTCAGCTCGTACAACTTCGCTACGGAGTCGACCCACTGGAAGCTGGAAATCCTGTTCGGATGCAAGGCAGTAGCTCCAGAACGTGCAATCCGCGTCGGCAGTCACTGATACACCGGGCTCGCCAGAGCCTAACCGCAACATCAAAGCCCTCGTTTGCTGCGCACCAGCTGCGGGGGCTTTCATCTTTCAGGAGCTCAGCATGAGTCAAGTTACAGCAACAATCGAACGCAATGGCGCAGTCCTGCCAATCGTTACTCCCGGCATTTCCAGGGGTAAATCAAGCCTTACCCAAGGCGCTACATTCACTACCCAAGTGATCCAAGGCCAAGCCATCTACGTCTTCTGCAAATCCCTAATCCATCTCGCCGAAGGCACCTCCGTCACTGAATCCGACGCGCCTATCGATGCTCGCGGCGGCGTGTATTTGAATGCAAACAGGGGTCGGCAGGTGAGCGTGCGGCTAATGGCTGGTGAAGATCCAGCAACCGTCTGGGTTCACGAGGTTCGCTGATGAATATTCTGGGTCGGAACCTGCTATCCCTCACGGTTTATCACCTACGCCGGGTCGTGCGCCTGGTGATCGGCTCGCCGGTTATCGATGACATCGTCGTGAATCCGGATGGCACCGTCGCGGTCGGTGGTAGCGGTGGCACTCCTGGGCAAACTATCGTAATCACGTTTCCTGATGGCAGCGTGGGTACTGGTGTTGTTGGCAACGGCGGTGGATGGACTGTGACGTCTCCGGGTGCTGTGAAACCTGTGCCGGGTGCACCGGATCTGATTGTTGACCAGGTTCCTACACCTGATAAACCTACTACCCCAGAGCCTGGCGAAGTTAAGCCTGGTGGGGGTGGCGGTACTGTAGTGGGTGGCGGTGGTGCGAATCCGGGTGATGACGTTGAAGTCACGCTGCCAGGTGGTGAGACAGGTTCTGGTGAGGCTGGGCCTGGCGGTGACTGGGAGGTTGAGTTTCCGGACGTGCCGCATGATCCAGATCTCGATCCAGGCGACGTCGGTGTCATCACGAATCCCAAGCCGGGTGAGCCGGTCGCGGATGACATAACGCCAAATCCGGACGGCTCAGTGACCGTCGGTGGTGGTGGCGCGAATCCTGGTGACCAGGTCACTGTCACTTTCCCTGACGGCACTACGGGCACCGGAACTGCAGACGAAAGCGGTGACTGGTCTGTCGTGTCACCAGGTGCGCAAGATCCTGCAACCAAGCCAGGTGATGTGACTGTGGACGCCAAGCCAGATCCCATGGCTGGATCGGTATCTGCGCCGGACGCAATCTATGCTGACATTGCTGGCCTGGAGTTCACTGAGGTCGCTGATGATGGCAGCTATATCTCGTGGGAGCAGTTCGTCGAGCAGCTCAAGCGAATCACCGGAATCAACACTACAGCTAATAGATCGATCAGCTTCGGCGGTGTTCATGGCTTGCCGAAAAGAATCCTGAAGTCAGGTGAGACGTACATCGCTGCATTTGATGGGCAGTACGTGATATTCGACAGTGAGAACGAACTGACGCAGGGAACCGCCAGGATTGTCGAGAAGAACTACATCTCAGACCGGGCTTGCGACGTGTTCAAAACGGAGCACACGGCTTACTACCTGCGCAGCGACAATGGCCTCGACAGGCTCACTAGACTTGACGGCTCAGACACCCCAATTGCTCTCGATATCGCAGGCTCCTACGGCGATCTGAAGCTCCCTGCGATGTCTAGCCTTGGCGACGAAGACTGGCTGGTAAATACAGACTTCACCATCTCTTACCTGATCAATCCATTGACCCTCGCTGTCAGGCCCGGCCCAGTTTTCAGCGACGTAACCCTGCAGATTGAGGGCTCGGGTGCTGAGGTGGCATCGTCGAATGGGCGTGTATTCGCGAGTGCCAAGCGCACAAGCAATCAGAGCTCTGCCATCTTCGAATTCACTGAAACCACTCACAGCTTGGTCAGCGAGAACGGTGGAAAGATCGTTGCCGGTGACACCAACATGCACATCATGAGCGGTTCAGACCTTCGAGTAGTCAACTTGTCGACAGGCAGCGTCCAGACCGCGACTCTGGGTAGCGCTTTGTCCCAAGGCTATTCACGAGGAGATTTCGCGATCTTCGTCAACGGCGATGTGTCGCTAACTGTTACCTACGATGCCGGTAAGACATTCTCAAAAGTATTCCCTGTCGAGGGCGATTCAAGTCTGAAATGGCTCGACATCGAAGACTCATCCTTGTTGGTTACGAGAAACTTTAGAGACTTCGACATGCTTGAATATCAACTCATCGAAGAGTGATATAATATCAACATAATAAGATTTGCATTCAAAGCAAACAGGATTTCGAATGACAACTAATAAAAAGCGTCCAAGTGACATTGCAACTGCCTGGGACGGGAATCTCGATGCAGTTATTCATATTCATCGACCAGGTAACTCTCAAAAGGCTTCTGCTCGCCAGATTGTGGATGCAGTAGTCGCTGCTATTCCTACACCTGAGCCGGGAGAAGAAACACCTGTGTCAGGCATTGAAACTGGCACAATTGTAATGCTCCCTGAAGGTTCCTACACTGATTACTTTGAGTGTGATGGAAGCATCAAGGAGAGTTCTCTAGCTTCAGTGCTTGCTGGCATCATCAATGGTGGTGCACCGAAGTATCAAAGCATCCTGTCGAGTAGTATTTCCCGTAAATCGATGACAACCGGCGAAGTATTGGATGCCGTCTATTTCAAGGGGCTTCTGTTTACTCTTAATAGCGTTACTCCATTCATTACGGCTTATGATTCGAGTTTCAATCTGGTTTATTCCAACGCATCGGCATTAGGTCACAAACGCCTGGTGGTTACGGACAGCGCTCTTTACTTTCTAAATAGCAGCTACAACATTTACTGCGTCCAGGTGAACGGTTCTACAGTCACTGCTGCATATGCTGGTGAATCTTCGCAATCTACAAATGGTGGATTCAGCGCTGTCAGTGTTTCCGCCGATGAAGACCTGTTTTGCTGGATCTCCCTACGTCGCCTGTACAACCCTAAAACAAACACAAAGCGAAACCTTTCTGGCGTTTTCTCTATTGGCGGGCTCGACCAGGGAAGCACCATAGTGAAGACAGAAAGCGGTCGCATTTTCTTCGTTGGTACGTATGGAGCTTCAGCCCCTGGCCTGTATGAGATGTTCCTGGATACTGCGGTTCCGACCGTCACATCTGCCAAGCTTGTTCAGTCGATTTACCCTGCGCCTGACACGATCAAATGTGCGGGTGACTTCGTCTATTTCGGCGTCGCTGGTATTCAATACAAGCTCAATGCTCGGACGGATCGAGTTACCTCAGTCACTTCGCCGTATTTTGTCAACGCAACTGCTGTCACTCACAGCATCTCTTGTCACAACAATTTCCTATTTGTAAACGGTTTACGGGCTACAGCGAATAACTTCGGGTACGTGTCATTCGACTACGGAAATACTTTCACCAAGCTGCCTGCGTACAACACGAAACTGGCTGGAATGCTGATTGATCCTGTTGCTCACAAAGCCATCTATTTCGGTGATAGCGGCACCGTGGGCTCTGCTGACGGGTCAACCGGCAACGTGGAAATCCATCAGCTCACTCTGCTCGATAATAACTATTTCAAACTGCCTCTCGTGGCAGGGGCGTCCGAGGGGTACAGGTTCTATGTCAAAAAATAAGTTGCATTACGACAACTCAGGATACGTTTACGGGTACGGCGACCTGCCGAGCACCCAGTTCGTTGAAGTCGAGAATTTTGAAGAGGCCCTCCAGGCGTTCTCGGGCCGGAAGTCCCTGCGCATCGTCGATGGTGAGCTGGTGATCGAGGTCTCACGCGAAGAAAAGATGAAGGAAGTCCTGAGGGCTCGTGATGAGTTGATGGCTGATTCTGATCTGTTTCGCGTGAGACTGCTCGACAGCGAAGACATCGCGGGCACTATCGACACGCTGGGTAGGCAGCGACTGGCTATCTACAGGCAGGCATTGCGCGACGTAACTCTGCAAGACCCATTTGCCGTCAACTGGCCAACTTTGGAGACAAACGATGAGTAAAAATAGTGTGTGGCTGGAGCTTGATGGGGATCGAGTGCTGGTGGATGCTGGTAGTGCTGCTGAGGGATATTGGCGAGGGCTGTGGTATTGCGAGCCTGGATCTGTTGCGCCTGATCAACCTGAGGCTCCTGTTGAGAAGCCTGCCAGGAAAGTGCGGGTCAAAAAGGTTGTCGAGGGCTCAGATTCCTAAGTCTTCTTCAAGTTTCATACCGCGCATGAGGCGCTCGTCTGCGAATATCTCCAGGGCTTTTTTCTTAACTGCATCAGCGAACTCAGTAATTGGTTGTCCGTTATCAATCGCCTCACGCTGATATTCAGTAGCGCGTTCAATCACTCGAACGTAGTTGTACTCACCGTGCTTCTTTAACGCGACGTGGAATGGGTTCGCAGGGTCAAAGTTTTCAAGTGCTTGTGCAACTGCGGACTTTACGCTCATAAACACTTATCCGATTAAAGTGATACAATAAATAATAGACTCACATAATAAATAGAAGAAAGTCTAATGTCAATTTCCCAATATGTCACGGTTGAGGCTACCAAGCTTTCGCCGCCAGTCGCAGTAATTACGGCTTCAATAAGCGGAATGTCAGTCGACGACTGGATTAAAGCCCTGACGGTTTTATATCTTGTTTGCCAAATTACATTCTCTGTACTGAAGAATAGGCGCGAAGCTAAAGAGAGCGAGGCAAAGAAGGTAGTCGGCGATGCCGAATAAGCGTATTGCTGGATATACCCTCGCGGCGACTATTAGTATTGCCACTGCTGTTGTTGCCAGCTTTGAAGGACTTCGAACTACAGCCTATCTAGATCCAATCGGAATTCCCACTATCTGTTACGGACACACAGCTACGGCAAAGATAGGCGACAGCAAAACACCAGCCGAATGTACAGAACAGCTTAGTAAAGATCTGCTAATCGCAATCCAGGATGTTGAGAGCCGGGTGAAAGTTGACATGAGTGTTGAACGTCGTGCCGCGCTTGTTTCTTTTGTATACAACGTGGGTGGTACGAAGTTTGGGAGCTCAACTCTGCTGAAGAAGCTGAATGGTGGCGACGTCCGTGGTGCCTGCGCTGAGCTGTCGAAGTGGGTGTACGCCGGGGGTGTGAAGCTCAAAGGGCTTGTTACTAGGCGCGCTGAAGAACGTGCGCTGTGTGAGATCGGGCTATGAACAAGTACCTGCTGATCGCTCTGTTCGCCATGGCGGCGCTTGTCAGTTGCCTCGTTCTGAAGCATGAGCGTGATGGGCTTATTGGCAGCCTAGAGGCGTCGAACGCTCGCGTGGCGCAGCTGGAATCCGATGCTACGTCTGCCGCCTTGGCACTTCAAGCTCGTGATGCCTTGGACAAAAAACAATACGAAGAGATGACCAATGCAAAAAACGAAAATGAAGGCCTTCGCGCTCAGCTCTCTGCTGGCACTAAGCGGCTGCTCGTCCGCGCCAATTGTCCAAAGCAGCTGCCAACCGTTGCCGGAACCACCAGCGTGGATGATGGAGCAGAACCAGCGCTTACAGCCGTTGCTGGACAGGATTATCTACGTCTCAGAGAGCAAATAATCGTTACTGAGGCTCAGCTCGCTGGGCTAAAGGAATACATCCGTCAGGTCGTCCAGGTGGTGAAGTGATGGCAAGCCTGGCAGACAAGACAATCAAGCATCAGATCGCTCTCAGGGGGCAGTTCACACGCATCGCAAAGCAAGCTGCGCTGCATCTGCAGACTCTCAAAGGGGCAGTGAAGGCCGAGTTGGATGAGGCAATGACGGCGCGTAAATGGACTGCTGTAGCGCGACTGCGAAAGACGTTCGTGACAATCGACAAGCTCATTGTTGACGAGTACGAATTGATGTCAGACACGCTCAAGCGCGAGCTCGGCGACCTGTTTGTTTACGAGTCCGAGTTCACAAGCAAGCTGCTGGGGTTCGATTTCAGCAACAGCCTGGTCACAGAAAAGCTTGTCGAGAGCATCGTGAGTAGTGACCCTTTTGACGGCAAAATTCTCGGGGAGTGGCTCGACGAGCAGAAGCTTGCGACACAGATCAAAGTGAAGCAGACGATCCGGCTTGGCGTGCTGAATGGGCTGACGACATCTCAGATCACTGCCGGTTTATACGCTGATCCAGGCAACCCTTTTGTCGGTGCGAAGCGCAATGCCGAGATCATGGTTCGTACAGCCTCAGCGCATGTGACGTCCCAGGCTTCGCTCAAGACTTTTGAGCGGGTTGGGTTCGGGTCGTATCAGTTAAGTGCAGTGCTCGATTCCAGGACGACTCCGGTGTGCCGTGCCCTCGACGGCAAGATCTATAAGACTTCGGACAAGGGCCGCAAGGTGCCTCCATTTCATCCAGGGTGCAGGACGGTAATGATCGCCGTCAGTGATGATGAACCGGCATTCAAAGACGGATACGAAGACTGGCTTGGGAAGCAGAGCACTGCAGAGCAGGAGTCGATTCTGGGCCCGGCTAGGTTCAGGCTTTGGAAGTCCGGCCAGCCCTTGGACAGCTTTGTCGATCTCGATACTCATCATGTGATCCCCCTCGATCAACTGAGATCAAAAGAAGTTTTTCTTAATCAAGAATGACTCGTACCACCCGCTCACAGCTACCCCCACTACCACCTCTTTATTTAAGAGAAAGAAAAGAAAGCGACAGGTAGATGGGGTGGATCAACAACCGCCAAGGGGCGGAGACAACACAGCAACTTTGGCTAAGAGAAACGCTTCATGACTTACGCAAGCTACGAAGACTTTAGAAATGAGTTCGGTGACGATGATCTCCCCGATGACCCTGAAACAAGGGTAGTCAGGGCCATCGACCGCGCATCACGACTGGCTGACACATACATCCGCTCAAATGGCATCTCCGTGCCCCTGGTCGACCCAGTAGCTATCGCAGACGTCCGTGGGCCCGTCTTGGATATAGCCCGCTACAATGCTTGGCCCGACGCTGACAGCGAAAATCTTCGAAAGCGCTACGAAGACGCCATCGCTTTCCTGGAGGGCATCGCCACGGGCAAGATCCACCTTGTCTCGCAGGGCCAAACCACCACGGGCTCAAAGCTCACTAATATCCGTCTTTTCCGAGCCTGATCATGATCCCGGTCATAGCCAGAGCTCTGGCAGCATCGTCATCCGGCGACAGGTCAGTCGAGCTCGTAGCGAACACGAAGCAGCTTCAAGCCCTGGCAGCGAAGGTGAAGAAGCTTGGCCCGAACAACCCTCACATCCGCGCAGGTTTGCAGGAAGTCGCGGCACTTTGGGAAAACCGGATCAAAGCCAATTTCCGTCGCTCGATCAACCCGTACGGTGACAAGTGGCCAGACATCACCCACCGCAAAGGTCAGCCCCTGATCGACACGGGGATGCTCCGCAACAGCATCAGTAGTGAGGTTCGTGGACTCAGCATAGTCCTCGGATCACCCCTTGAATATGCAGATGCCCATCAGAACGGCATTAGGGTTAAGCAGCGCATGTTCCTTCCAAGCAAGGAGCGTGGACTGCCGGACAAGTGGAAAAATGAGTACGTGAAAATACTAATAAGAAATGTCGAAAAGGCACTCGCATGAACATCTCCGACCACCTAGAACTAATTAAAACCCAGCTCGAAGCTTTGCCGTCAAAACCAACCATCAAATTCTTCTCTGGCGAACTCGAAGTAGACGACCTGAAGAATCTCAAACTTGATGGTAAACGCCCGTACATCCTTCTCTCCTGCGGCGGCGGCAACGTCCCTGACAGAAACTCCAGAGTGAAACTAGAGTTAGACGCAATGTTTGGAGCTTGGGTCATCGGCAAGATAGATCCAACAACCCACGGAATGTCATCTATAGCTGCTGACACCGCTGTAGAGATTGCCAAGATGATTGAGAACTTCCGTGGCGACCCTAAAACAAATACAAAGATCCCCGTGTTACAATTAATCAAAGAAGCATTCAACGGTGTTACTGACGGCAAGTCAGACTTTAGCGCCTGGTCAGTTATCTGGTCGCAACGAATCGTGCTCGTTTGAGCTCAAAATAAAAACCCATAATAATAAGAATAGGTACATATATGTCTTACGGATTTAACTCTCCAGACAACACGATTGGCTGGATCGGTAACGGCGGAGTCATGATCGAGCGACTTGACTCCAGCGACCAGCCGGTCAGTGGCGCATTATTTGTTGGACAGGCATCATCAGCGAGTCTTGCTTTAAGCTCTGATAAAGTAGAGATGCTGGACTTGGTTTATGGAACGCTTGGTGTCGCTCAGTCAAAAGTTATCAAAAACACTGCTGACCTGGACATTACCCTCAAGTCGTTCAACCCAGACGTGCTAGCTCTCGTTCTGTACGGCGATGTCCACAAGGATGTTGCGGTGCCGGGTGCCACCGCTTCAATCACGGCGTTCAAGGAGTCCAATGTTATCGTCCCAGGTATCATCTCCTTGCTGACCAGCGTAACCATCAAGGGAGATGCTGAGCCTCTGATCGAGGGCCAGGACTACGTTATCTCCAATGGTTCGCTCTACTTTCCAAAAACGTCGGCAATCCAGGACGGTGATGTGGTCGATGTGGTTTATGAGAAAGCTGCTGTCCGAAGGATTGAAGGCTTCACGAACAGCGGCGTGAACGTTCGCATCACTTTCGACGGGAAGAACATTGCTGCTGACGACGCTCCGGTGAAAGTTGTTTACCACAAAGTCTCTCTATCACCTGCAGCCCAGCGTCAGCTCCTGTCTTCTGACTACGCTGACCAGCAGATCAAGGGCACCCTCCTGGTATCGAAAGCAGTTACGGGGGCTGGACTCTCCAAGCTGTTCGTTGAAGCGCATGTAACGGCAGCCTGATGAGCTGGATGCATAAGGGGCCCGCAGTTATTCCCCCCAAAGGGAAAACATAGTTTTTTCATGCGGTTTGTCGCTACTAAAATACCCCTCTTTGAGAGGGGTTTTTTTCAAACCTCGCGAG